>NZ_BAABAU010000001.1:2100000-2336702 GCF_039537585.1 Frondihabitans peucedani | reverse complement strand
TAAAAGAAAAACACAGCAGCAACCGGAATAGGCTGACCACTGCAAGTTTGATGCTGACCAAAAGAACAAAACAATCTGACGATTGTTGTCCATTTCAATCTCAAAGAAACCAAGCACCCGACCATCCACCACTCCGAAGGAGAAGCAGAAAGAATCGAATGCCGAGGTATAATTTGGCATTTGACAATGTGCACGCTGTTGAGTTCTCAAGGACCAAACGCACCCCGAACCACACCAAAACCATGGCGCTCGTCGGAAGCAACTGTGAAACCCTACCCACCCCTCCGGGCCCTGTCAAACCCGACCCGAAGACCGTGAACGACTAGACTTCCCAGCCCCCGTAAAGGAAAACCAGGCATGCAAGCGAACCTGCAAGGTGAGGACTTACCACCCTACCCACAACCCGTTCAACTCACAAGAAGGAACGAGGGGGAAGGAGCCACCACTTGAGGAAGGTTAGCCAGGCACAAGACCCGGCCCGTTTTCATTCCTTTGGGCTGACAGGAAGAAACATTACGTCCCCCACACCCAACCAGCAAATCCCACCCACATCCCGGGCGTGTCGCAACACGACCACCCGACAAAACCCCTGATCCTGCACCAAAAGGCCACCCCCCGCCCCCAAACACGACAACACAGGGCAGAAAACGGCCTCTCGAGAAGAGCAGCGGCGGAACGAGCGTCAGGTGCGCGAGACCGCCGGGTTGATCAGCGAACCGATGCCCTCGATGCTGATCTCGACGGTCGATCCCGCCGTGAACGGGCCGACGCCTGCCGGCGTGCCGGTCAGGATCACGTCACCGGGCAGCAGCGTGAAGATGTCGCTCACGTAGGCGACGAGCTCGGGGATCTTGTGGATCATCTGCGCGGTCGACTCGCTCTGCAGCAGTTCGCCGTCGACGCGCGACTGGATCTTGAGGTCGGACCAGTCGAGCTCGGTCTCGATGTACGGGCCGAGCGGGCAGAAGGTGTCGTAGCTCTTCGCCCTCGTCCACTGCCCGTCGTCCTCTTGCACCCCGCGCGCGGTGACGTCGTTGGCGATCGTGTAGCCGAAGACGACGTCGGCGTAGTCGTCCGCCCGGACGCGCTTGGCGATGCTGCCGATCACGATGGCGAGCTCGCCCTCCAGATCGATTCGGCCCTCCACGGGCGGGATCTGGATCGAGTCGCCGGGGCCGACGACGGTGGTGTTCGGCTTCATGAAGACCACCGGGAACTCCGGTGCCTCCTGGCCCATCTCGTCGGCGTGGTCGTAGTAGTTGAGCCCGATGCCGATGACCTTCGACCGGGGGATCACGGGTGCGAGGATCTTGGTGCTCCGGAGGGGCACCCGCTCGCCCGTCGTCTCGTAGCCGGCGTACATGGGATCGCCCGCCAGGACGACGAGGTCTTCACCGTCGACGACACCGAAACGGGGATCTTCACCAGGGCTCGAGAAACGCGCTATCTTCACGGGTCGAGCCTATCGGGCGAGCACCCGCGCCGCCTGGTCGGACCCTCAGATCACCGAGTCGGACCAGGCGTCGGGGTTCCCGAACCGGTGCGCCGTGATGGTGACGGCCTGCTCCCGGAGGAACGGCAGCAGCTCCAGTCGGGGCGACGGCATCACCGCGCCGGCGAAGACCGCGATGGCAGGATCGCCCTCGAGCGCCTCGGCCAGGGCCGCTCGGGCCTCGGGCATCCCGACCAGGCGCACGCGCGGGGTCGCGACGCTCCCGCGACGGGCCGTCTCGAGGAACGCCGCATCGGAGGCGACCTCGACCGGGTGCCCGTCCAGGGCGGCGACGACGGCGTCGGGCAGCGGCAGGGCGGAGCTGATCCGGAGGTCGGAGCCCGACCGGAGCCCCGCGGCGACGACGCGGAGCAGGTCGGCGAGCGCTCCGCTCTCGGCGAGACGCACCGTCACCGGGATGGGCCGGTAGCGGAAGACGTTCCGCTCGAGACCGACCAGGGAGACGTCGAGCGCGCGGCCGAAGGTGCGGGACCAGGCCGCCTCGTCGGCTGCGGCGATGCGCTCGAAGGAGCCGCGTGATCCTGCGTCGTCGGTGGCCGCGGCGACGAGACGCCCGACGGCGGGTGAGAGCCTCGCCTGAGGAGCGGCGGCCGCGGGAGCGGCGGCCTCGAGAGCGTCGGGCTCCCACGACCCGAGGTGCACCAGGTAGTTCGGGCCGCCGGCCTTGCCGCCCGCGCCGACCGCCGAGCGCTTCCAGCCGCCGAACGGCTGTCGGCGGACGATCGCTCCGGTGATGCCGCGGTTCACGTAGAGGTTCCCGGCCTCGACGCGGTCGAGCCACTCCCCCAGCTCTCGCGGGTCGAGGGTGTGCAGCCCCGCGGTCAGGCCGAAGTCGGTGGCGTTCTGCAGCTCGATCGCCTCGTCGCGGGTCGCGGCCGTCATGATGCCGAGCACCGGGCCGAAGTACTCGACGCGGTGGAACTCGCTCCCGGGAGCGACGCCCGCCCGGATGCCGGGCGACCAGAACCGGCCCTCCTCGTCGAGGCGCCTGGGCTCGACGAGCCAGGACTCCCCCGGTGCGAGAGTCGTGAGCGCGCCGAGGAGCTTGCCGGACGCCGGCTCGACGAGCGGGCCCATCTGCGTGACCGGGTCGGACGGGAGGCCCACCCGCAGGGTGGAGGCGGCGTCGACGAGCTGGCGGCGGAACCGCTCGGACGTCGCGACGGAGCCGACCAGGATCACCAGCGACGCGGCCGAGCACTTCTGGCCCGCGTGTCCGAAGGCCGACCTGATCACGTCGGCGGCTGCGAGGTCGAGGTCGGCGCTCGGCGTCACGATGATGGCGTTCTTCCCGCTCGTCTCCGCGAGGAGGTCGAGGTCGGGCCGCCAGGAGCGGAAGAGCTCGGCCGTCTCGAAGGCGCCGGTGAGGATGACGCGGTCGACCGACGGGTGGGAGACGAGGCGCCTGCCGAGGTCTCCCTCGTCGACGTCGACGAGCCGCAGGACGTCGCGCGGCACACCGGCTGCCCAGAGGGCTTCCGCGAGGACCGCGCCGCAGCGCTTCGCCTGGCCGGCGGGCTTCAGCACCACGCTCGATCCTGCGGCGAGCGCTGCCGCCGTCGACCCCAGCGGGATCGCGATCGGGAAGTTCCACGGCGGGGTGACGAGCGTCAGGGTCGACGGCACGAAGCGCGCCCCGTCGACGTCGTCGAGCTCCTCGGCGAGCGTGGCGTAGTAGTTCGCGAAGTCGACGGCCTCGCTGACCTCGACGTCGCCCTCGGCGAGCGTCTTGCCGGTCTCGGAGGCGGCGACCTCGATCAGCTCGGCGCGCCTCGACGACAGCTCGGCGGCGACCCGGCGCAGGATCGCGGCCCGCCCCGCCCCGCCGAGGGCGGCCCAGCCGGGTGCGGCGGCCACGGCCGACGCCACGACGTCGTCGAGGTCGTCGGCGCTCTCGATGCGGGCGGCCTCGATGGTGGCGTCGCCGAGGACGGAGGAGGGGACGGCCGCGAGGATCGCGCGGCCCCACTCGCGGTTGTCAGCGAGCGCAGGATCGGTGTCGGGCTCGTTCTCGAAGCCGCCGGCCCGGGGTGCGGGCTCGTCGGCGAGGCGCGACTGCACGCGGTGGACCGCAGGGGCCTCGGGGCTGAGGGCTGCGAGCGAGTCGAGGAAGCGGTGCTCCTCGCGCTCGAACAGCGCCTCGTCGGAGGCCAGCTCGAAGACGGCCGACATGAAGTTGTCGTGCGACGCGTTCTCTTCGAGGCGCCGGATCAGGTAGCTGATGGCGACGTCGAACTCGCGCGGGTGCACGACGGGTGTGTAGAGGAGGAGGCCTCCGACGGCCTTCTTCACGAGCTCGGCCTGGCCCTCTGCCATGCCGAGCAGCATCTCGAACTCGACCCGGTCGGCGACCCCGCGCCGCTCGGAGAGGAGGTGCGCGAAGGCGATGTCGAAGAGGTTGTGGCCGGCGACGCCCAGCCGGACGGCGGCGGTGCGCTCCGGTGTCATCGCCCAGTCGAGCACGCGCTTGTAGTTCGTGTCGCTGTCGAGCTTGGTGTCGTACGTGGCGAGGGGCCAGCCGTGCACGGCCGCGTCGACGTGCTCCATCGCGAGGTTCGCGCCCTTGACGACGCGGACCTTGACCGGGGCTCCGCCTGCCTCGATGCGCTTCGACGCCCACTCGTGCACCCGCTGCATCGCTCCGAGCGCATCGGGGAGGTAGGTCTGCAGGACGATGCCGGCCTCGAGCGAGGCGAGACGGGGCTGGTCGAGGACGGCCATGAAGACCGCGAGCGTCAGGTCGAGGTCGCGGTACTCCTCCATGTCGAGGTTGATGAACTTCGGCGTCGGGGACGCGGCTGCGATCTCGTACAGCGGGGTGAGCTTCGACACGACCCGCTCGACGGTCTCGTCGAAGGCCCACATGGACAGCTGGCTGACGATCGAGGAGACCTTGATCGACACGTAGTCGACGTCGTCGCGCTCGAGCAGGGTCTTGGTGCCCGCGAGGCGGTGGTCGGCCTCCGCGTCGCCGAGGACCGCCTCGCCGAGGAGGTTGAGGTTGAGGCGCGTGCCGTCGCTCTTCAGAGCGGCGACCGCCCGGCCGAGGGCGGCCGGCCGCGAGTCGACGATCAGGTGCCCGACCATGCCGCGGAGCACGCGGCGGGCGACCGGGACGACGACGCGGGGCAGGACGGGCGCGAGGGCGCCGCCCACCCGGACGGCGAGCCGCATGTGCCAGGGCAGGAAGGCGGGAGTGCGCTTCGCGAGGACGGCCAGATTGCGAGCCGCGACTCCGAGGTCCTCCGGCCGGACGACCCGGTCGACGAAGCCGATGGTGAAGGCCAGCCCCGTTTCGTCTTTCAGGACCTGGGCCAGGAGGGCGGCTGATCCGGTACTCGGCTGGGCGCCCGCCTCGAGAGCCCAGCTGCGGGCCAGGGCGACGGCCTCGTCGGCGAGACTCGCGGGGACGGTGGATGCGGGGGCCGTCTGATCGGTGACGGGGTCGATGTGTGCCACGCGGCAAGGATAAGACCGAACCTTGCCGGGCGGCAAGGGTTGAAACGTGCTCGTTACACGGGCTCGGCGGCGAGCGCGTCGAGCTCGGCCAGCGGGACGGTGATCACGGTGCCGATGACGAGGCGCATGAGGTCGGCGACGTGCACCCGGTCTCGGTCGTAGAGCCACTGGAGCTGGAGGCCGTCCTGGACGGAGAGCACGACGCGCGCGGCCGTCTCGGCGGTGAAGCCGGGCGCGAGCAGCCCGTGCGACTCCGCCGCGCGGAGGTAGGTCGTCGTCGAGGCGACGATCCGCTCGTAGAAGTCGGCGTAGTAGTCGTGGGCCGGGTGGCCCGGCGACGTGGACTCGGCCGACGCGGTGTTGAACAGCTGGATCACGCCCGGCACGTCCACGTTGTCCTCGGCAAGGTCGACGAGCTCGTCGAGGCGCATCCCGCCCGCGTCGTCGAAGTGGCGGCGGAGGCGCTCGTCGCGGCGGCGGAGCACCGCGAGCAGCAGCTCGTCCTTGGTCGGGAAGTAGTGCATGAGCGACTGGTGCGAGACGCCGCACTGCCGGGCGATCTCGCGGAGCGACGCCCCGTGGAAGCCCGCCTGCCCGAACACCGGGAGGGCTGCGTCGAGGATCGCCTCGCGCTTGGCGAGACCCTTCGCGTAGTGACCCGGCGTACCGCTCTTCCGGCGAGGCGCCCGGGCCGGACCGTCAGCGGCCTCCTCGGTAGTCACGCATCGACGATAGCGCTCGGCCGCGCACGGGGACCGAGGGCCCCGTGACTAAGCTCTCGCTCGTGACCCGGCCGCGACGAGACGCCCCCTCTCGATGAACTGGTCGCTCCTGCGCCTGCCGGCGTTCCGGTCGCTCTTCATCGGCCGCCTCCTCTCCTGGATCGGCAGCGGCGCGGGGCCCGTCGCGCTCGTCTTCGCGAGCATCGACCTGGGCGCCGGAGTGACCGGCCTCGGGGTGATCGTCGCGTGCCGCTCGGTGCCGAACCTCGTGCTGATCCTGTTCGGCGGCGCCCTGGCCGACCGCCTCTCGAAGCGGACGGTCGCGGTCGGAGCGTCGATGCTGTCGGCCGCCTCGCTGGCCGGCGGCGCGCTCCTCCTCGCGACCGGGCTGGCGAGCCTCCCGCTGCTCGGGGTACTCGCGGCGCTGAACGGAGCGGGGGCCGCGTTCTTCGCCCCGGCGACGAGCGCGGTGCTCCGCGACGTCGTCGGCGACCGGCTGATCCGAGACGCCACCGTGCTCGGCCGCGTCAGCATGAACATCGGGCTCATCGTCGGCACGGCGGTCGGCGGCGGGATCGTGCAGGCGTTCTCGCCCGAGATCGCCCTCGCCGTCGGGTCCCTCCTGTTCACCTGCGCGATCGCAGCCTTCGCGGGCCTCCCCCGCGGTGTCGTGGGTGCCGTCCGCGGCGGCTCGTTCGGCCGGGAGCTCGCGCAGGGGCTCGCCTTCGTCGCGCGGACCCGGTGGCTGCTCGCCACGCTGCTGCTCTCGCTGGTCGCGCAGTTCGCGTTCGCCGGCGGGGTGCAGGTGCTCGGTCCGATCGCGGCCGACCACACGTTCGGTCGCGGGCTCTGGGGCTTCGCGGGCGCCGTGCAGACGCTCGGCCTGGTCGTCGGAGCGGTGGTCGCCGGCGGCATGCGCGGACGGCTGCGGCTGGCGGTGGCGACGCTCGGGGTGCTGGGAATGGCGCTCCCGCTGGGGGTGCTGGCCCTCATCCTGAGCGTGTCGCCCTACGTCGTCGACCCGCTGCACTGGTTCTTCTGGCTGAGCGTGGCGCTCTTCGGCGCGAGCGTCGGGCTCGAGCTGTTCACCATCCCTCTCGACGTCGCGATCCAGCTGCAGGTGCCGCGGAGCTACCTCGCCCGCGTCTACGCCTGCCTCACGCTCGCCTCACTCGTCGGGATGCCGCTCGGCGAGGTCGTCGTCGGTCCGTCCGTCGGTCTTGTCGGGGCTCCGCTCACGCTCGTGGCGCTGGCGTCGCTCGTCGTCGTGGCGGTCGCGGCTGTCGGCCTCAACGGGCGGGTGAGGCGGGTCGACGCCGAGGTCGTGGAATCGGCGCAGCGCTCGCGATCCTGATCGGGACCTTTGTCAGACCCCGGACGATGTCAGGACCGGAGGGCGTCGAGCACCTTGTCGATGCGGCGCTGCCTCGTCTCGGGGGTCTTCGCCTGGTCGACCGGTTCGACGAGCGCCCGCTTCCGGCTGTACGACAGCCTCTCGAAGGCCGACTGGAGTACCGGCTCGGCGGCGAGCAGCGACAGGAGGTCGGAGGGGACGGCGATCTCGCGCGGTGCGTCGTCGAGGGTCAGCGTGACGTCGATCTCGTCTCCGGCGGCCAGCCCGGAGGCGCTGCGGTGCTCGGAGCTGAGCGGGATCAGGAAGCGGCCGCCCATGACGGCCACCGTGCTGCGGTACGTGTAGTCACCGACGGTCACGACGACCGCCGGCTTCCTGCCCGAGCCGAGCTCGTCGACGATCTCGGGCGGCACCTCGAGGCCGGTGGCGTTGACGCGGGCCTGCAGGACGGTGGTGTGGAAGGTCGGCATGGCGCCATCGTAGGGCGGCACCGCCCCGCGAGGACGACCTCAGACCGAGAAGGCGCCGTCGGCCTTGATCAGCTGCCCGGAGACCCAGTGCCCCTCCGGCGAGAGGAGGAAGCGCACGGTCTCCGCGATCTGCGCCGGAGTCCCGAGGCGCCCCGTCGGCTGCCGCTCGGTGAGCACTCGCCGGGTGTCGTCGTCCATCCAGCCGGTGTCGACCGGCCCCGGGTTCAGCGCATTCGACGACAGGCCGAGGTGAGCGAGCTCGCGGGCAGCGGCGATCACGATCCGGTCGAGGGCGCCCTTGCTCGCGCCGTAGGGCAGGTTGTGCACGGTGTGGTCGCTCGTGAGGGCCACGATCGAGCCGCCGCCCTCGGGGACCTGGGAGGCGAGGCCCCGGATGAGCAGCCAGGCCGCCCGGACGTTGACGGCGAAGTGCAGGTCGAAGCTCTCGACCGAGGTGTCGAGGATGCTCGAGTCGACGCTCTGCGAGTGCGACAGGACGAGACCCGACACCGGGCCGAGCTCGCTCGCGGCCCGCTCGACCAGGCCTTCGGCGACCGCAGGATCCGCGAGATCGGCTGCGAGCACGACGGCCCTCCGCCCGAGAGCCTCGATCTCGGCGGCCAGCTCCGCCACGTCGTCGGGACGGTCGCCCCACGTCATCGTGCGGTCGTAGGCGGCCCAGGTCACCAGGGCGACATCCCACCCGTCTCGAGCGAGTCGCAGGGCGCAGGCGGCAGCGATGTTCTCGCGGCGGCCGACGCCGGTCAGCAGGACGACGGGGGCGGACGTCTTCGTCATGCCCCCATGGTGGCAGACGAGGAGCTCAGGATCGACGGCCGCGCGACGGCCCGCCGCGGCCCTTGCCGCGCTGCGGGCCCCGCGCCTGCGGTCGGCCGCCCGATGCCGACGCGTTCTTGGCCGGGTTCTTGGCGGCGTTCTTGGCAGCCTTCTTCGCCTTCGCGCGGGCGGCCCGCGCCTCCTTGGCGGCGGCGGCGGCCTCGGCAGCCGTCTCCTCGGCGGCGCGCGTCCGGGAGCTGTTGGCGGTCCGGCCTCGGACGACGCCGATGAAGTCGGACACGTCGTCGGTGGTGGCGTCGGTCGGCCAGACGAGCGCGATGGTCGTCGGGTCGACGCCCGAGAGCGGCCTGGCGACGACGCCCTTGCGAGCGTGCAGGCGCGCCAGAGACTGCGGCATGACCGCGACGCCGGCCCCCGCCTCCACCACCTCGACGGCGGAAGCCGGAGTCAGGGAGTGGTCGAGGTCGAGGCGCGCGAGGCCGTCGAGGTCGGCGAGGTCGAGGGAGTCGGCCTCGGCGAGGGCGTGCTCCCTGGGCAGGACGACGACCGGCTGCTCCTCGTAGAGCGGGATCACGTGGAGCCCGTCGCCGTCGATCGGGAGCCGGGCGAAGACCACGTCGGCGGCCCCGTCGCGGAGGGGTGCCAGGGCATCCTGCCCCTCGATCGGAGAGATGCGGAGCGGCGTGGCGGGGTGGCGCTCGTTCCAGACCCGGAGCCACTTCGTCAGGGTCACCCCCGCGACGTAGCCGACGCGGAAGACCTGGTCGGCACCGACCTCTCGGTCGGCGTGCGCCTCGTGGTCGGCGCCTGCCTCGTGATCGCTGATGGGAGCCTCCTCCGCTCCCGAGAAGGGTAGCGGACCGGTCGGGCCGCTACCCTTGGCCCATGAGCACCGAGACCAGCGACCAGCCGGACGCGCCCCGCGCGAAGCCGACCAAGACGTCGCAGACCATGAAGCCGTTCACCGCGGCGAAGAAGCTCGGCATCCACCTGCCGGCCACCCCGGCGGAGTTCCAGGAGACGCCCGTGACCCGCGAGGCGTTCCAGGCCCTCGTCGACTCGCCTCCGGAGTGGCTCGTCGAGCTCCGCCGCACCGGACCCCACCCGCGGCCCGAGGTCGCCAGGAAGCTCGGCGTGACCATCTCGGGCCTCGCCCGCGGCGGCGTCGAGGACGCCCTCACGACCGACGAGATCCACGCGCTCCTCGAGGAGATGCCGTACTGGCTCTCGCAGGAGCGCTTCAACCTGGCCGCCGTCCGCGACGAGGAGCTCCGCGTCAAGCAGCGCGACGCCGACCGGGCCGCCAAGCGAGCAGCCGAGGCCGCCGAAGGCCGCTGAGCGAAGGCCCGACGCGCCGGGAGCAGTACTCACAGCCCACCGCGACCAAAACGGGTGGAGACTTCGAACCAGACAGGGAGGTCTCCTCATGAACCGCACTTTCAAGGCAGTGGAGTTCGACTCCTACGGCGACGTCGGCGTGCTCCATCTCAGCGAGCACGAGATGCCCGCGCCGGCCGCCGACGAGATCCTGGTCGAGATCGTCGCCGCAGGGCTGAACCACATCGAGAACTTCATCCGCCAGGGCGACTTCGCCAAGAGGTACCCGGTGGCCTTCCCGGCCCGGCAGGGATCCTGCTTCGCCGGACTCGTCGTGAAGCGCGGCGACGCGGTGAAGGACCTGCGTGTCGGTGACGCCGTCATCGGGCACGCCGTCGGCGGCGGTGCCCACGCGACCCACGCGACGGTGCCCCGCTCGCAGGTCGTGAAGAAGCCCGACAACATCCCGTGGGAGGTCGCCGGAGGGCTCTACCTCGCGGGCTGCACCGCGTACGCCACCGTCGACTCGCTCGACCTCGACTCGAGCGACTGCGTCGTCATCTCGGCTGCGGCCGGCGGCGTCGGCAGCATCGAGTGCCAGCTGGCCCTCGCCGCCGGGGCCAAGGTGATCGGAACCTGCAGCCCGCACAACCACGACTACCTCCGGTCGATCGGCGTCGTCCCGGTGACCTACGGCGAGGGCATCGTCGACCGGATCCGGGAGAAGGCGGGCCGCCCCGTCACCGCGTTCATCGACAACTTCGGCGGCGACAACCCCAAGCGCGCCAAGGAGCTCGGCGTGCCGAAGAAGCGGCTCCGCACCAGCGAGGAGCGCCTCGAGACCGAGTTCCGCTTCCTGGCGGCGGGTCGAGACGATCCTGAGCCCGCGCAGATCCTGTCGGAGCTGGTCACCCTGCTGACCGAGCAGAAGGTGCGCATCCTGATCTCGGGCTTCTACCCGTTCGAGTACATCGCCCAGGCGTTCGACGACATGGCCGAGATGCACTCGCGCGGCAAGGTCGTCGTCGGGATGATGCCGGTCGAGACGGGATCGCGGTCGAGCTGGTACCTGTCGGGCAAGGCCAGGACCCTGCACGAGGTGCCGATGGAGCGGAAGACGCCCGTCTGGACCGGGCGCAAGGAGGCGTAGACCCCCGGCTGCGCCCCCTCCGACCGTGACGTCTGTCAACGTTGTCAGACCTCGCGGGCCGGGCCCGCTACTGTAGCGCCGTGACTGTTCTCGCTCTCGCAATCGACGTCGGCGGCACCAAGGTCGAGGCCGCTCTGGTCGACGACCGGGGTGTCGTCCTGCCCGGCAGCCGCGACCGGCGCCCGACCGGCGGAGGGTCGTCGTCCGACGAGCTCGCCGAGGCGGTCCGCGAAGTGGCGGAGCACGCGCTCCGAGCCCTGCCCGAAGGCGCCCGCGTCGTCGGGACGGGCATCGGAAGCGCCGGCCCCGTCGACCTGCACGAGGGGACCGTCTCGCCGATCAATCTGCCCGCGTGGCGCGGCTTCCCGCTCCGCACCCTCGTCGAGGGCCTCGTGGGCGAGACCGTCCCGGATTCGGCGCCGGTCACCCTGCGCCTCGACGGCGTGAGCCTCGCGCTCGCCGAGCACTGGGTGGGCGCCACGCAGGGCGTCGACAACGCCCTCGCCATCACGGTCTCGACCGGCGTCGGCGGCGGGCTCATCGTCAACGGGCGCCTGCTCTCGGGCGGCACCGGCAACGCCGGGCACATCGGCCAGATCCAGATCGCCTCCCGCACGCCGGGCCAGACGTCGCAGTCCGCCACCCTCGAGGTGCTCGCCTCCGGCCCCCACACCGTGGCCTGGGCGCAGGATCAGGGGTGGACGGGCACTCGAGGCGAAGACCTGGCTGCGGGCTACGCGGCGGGCGACGAGCTCGCGATCCGAGCGGTGAAGCGGTCGGCGACAGCGCTCGGCGAGGCCATCACCTCGGTAACCACGCTGCTCGACCTCGACGTCGTCGCGGTCGGCGGCGGATTCTCACGCGTCAGCCCCGACTACCTCGATCTCGTCCGAG
Organism: Frondihabitans peucedani; assembly: GCF_039537585.1. Taxonomy (NCBI): domain Bacteria; kingdom Bacillati; phylum Actinomycetota; class Actinomycetes; order Micrococcales; family Microbacteriaceae; genus Frondihabitans; species Frondihabitans peucedani. Next base: position 2,325,025 of record NZ_BAABAU010000001.1, on the reverse strand, counting down.
CGGTGATCGACGAGGCCGCCTACAACTCGTACGCCACCAGGATCCGCGTCGTGAAGTCGGGCCTGTCGGACGAGAGCCCGCTGATCGGCGCGGCCGCCCTCGTGCACCAGTCACACCTGCTCGGCTGAGTCGAGGCGATCCTGGTCGGACCGCCGGTCAGAGCTTCGGCTCGGGCCTCTTCGGTCTCGCGAACTCCGCGGGGGCGTCGGGGCCGTTCCAGACGGTGACGATGCCCCACGCGACCGCGGCGATCGGCACGGCCAGGACGGCGCCGATGATGCCGCCGACGATGGTGCCGGCGGTCAGGGCGATCAGCACGACGAGCGGGTGCAGCGACAGCGACCTCGCCATGACGACCGGCTGCAAGAAGTTCCCCTCCAGCTGATTGACCAGGACGACGATGCCGATGACGATGATCGCGGCCACCGGACCGTTCGCCACCAGGGCGACCAGGGCGGCGAGGACGCCCGCCACCGTCGCGCCGACCAGCGGCACGAACGCCGACAGGAACACGATGACCGACAGCGGCAGCGCCAGCGGAACGCCGATGATGAACAGCCCGATGCCGATGCCGATCGAGTCGACCAGCGCGACGGTCGCCGTCCCGCGGACGTAGCCGCCGAAGGTCGACACCGTCTTGTCGCCGATCCGCTGAGCGCGCTCGTAGCCCTCGCCCGTGAAGGGGCGCTCGAGGAACGCCCAGATCCTGGGACCGTCTTTCATGAAGAAGAACAGGACGACGACGAAGAGCGCGAAGCCGGTCGCGAAGCTGGTCGCCGCCGAGACACCCGCCAGGGCGCCGCTCGAGAAGGTCGAGCTCTGCAGGAACTTGACCGCCGAGTCGATCGCGCCCTGGATCTGCGAGTCGTTGATGTGGAAGGGGCCGTCTTTCAGGAAGTCCTGGAGCTGACTCACGCCCTTCGTGGCCTGCTTCGCGAGGGTCCCGACCTGGTTCTGGACGGCGTTGACGATCAGCCAGACGATCAGGCCGAGGACCACGATGATGCCCACCAGGGCGATCCAGGTCGCCAGGATCGAGGGCACCCCGTGCCGCCGCATCAGCGCCAGCAACGGGTAGATCGCCGACGACACCACGAGGGCGAGGACCACGGGGATCACGACCAGGCTGAGCTGCGTCATGGCGAAGACGAGGCCGATGGCGACCAGGAGGACCAGGATGATCTGCAGGCAGCGCGTCGCGAGGCGCCCGAACGCGTCGGACCACAGCCGGTTCTGCGCGGACCAGGACGGCCCCCGGCCGCTCCCGGTTGCGGCGAGGGCCCGGAGCTCGTCGCCCGTCGCGCTCGGCGGGCTGGTGGTCGTCGATGTGCTGCGGCGGAAAAGGCCCATGGGTCTTCTGCTTTCGTGATCGTGAGAGACCACCGTACCGGGCGCCCACCGCTTCGGCCCGCGTCTATCCTGGGCCGGTGTCCACCACCGTCACCCTCGTCTCCGACACCCACGTGCCCCAGCGGGCGAAGGCGCTCCCGGCGGCTGTCTGGGAGGCCGTCGAGAGCGCCGACCTCGTCGTGCACGCGGGCGACTGGAACGGCCTGCCGCTCCTCGACGAGTTCGAGCGGCGCGCGAAGTGCCTCCTGGCCGTCCGCGGCAACAACGACGGGCCCGAGTTCGACGACCGCCTCCCGCTGGTGTCGAACGAGACGGTCGACGGCGTCCGGCTCGCCGTCGTGCACCAGACCGGAGACAGGAAGGGGCGGGAGGAGCGGGCCGACCACGATCATCCCGACGCCGAGCTGATCCTGTTCGGGCACAGCCACATCCCGTGGGACACCGTGACGCCCGAGGGGCGCAGGATGCTCAACCCCGGCTCCCCGACGGACCGCCGCCGCCAGCCCAACCGCACGTTCGTGACGCTGACGCTCGATCGCGGGACGGTGCGCGACGTGATCCTGCACCACCTGCCTCTCGACTGAGGCGGCCGGTGCGGCCGGCCGCTACTTGGCCGGGGTGCCGATCTTGGAGTTGCTCGGCAGGGGCTCGGGGGTGGCCGTCGAGGTCGCGGTGTCGGCGTAGCTGTTGCCGGCCGCCGTCACCACGAAGTTGCTGAACTCGTCGGTGGTGAACGGCGTGGAGTACTTGTACTGCTGACCGTTGACGAGGACCGTCGGCGTGCCGGTCACCTTCTTGATGGACGCGCCCTGGATCGGGCCCTTGAGGGCGCGCTGGGTCGCGTCGGTCACCCAGGAGCCGAAGGTCTCGTCGGTGATGCACCGCTGGATCGCCTTGACGTGCTCGACGCCGTCGAGGCCCTTGACGAGCGACACCAGCTGCGCGTCGGTCAGGCCCTTGGTGCCCTCCTCCGGCTGGTTCGCGAACATGGCCGTGTTGAAGGCGAAGTAGGAGTCGGGCGAGTGGTCGGCGACGCAGGCGCCCGCGTTCGCCGCGCGCTGGGAGTACTTCGTGCCGAGCGACTGGTTGTTCAGGATCGCGATGGGGTGGTACTCGACCGTCGCCGCGCCGGAGCGGACCAGGCCCTCGATGTAGTCGTTGTTCGCCTTCTCGAACTGGCCGCAGACGGGGCAGAGGTAGTCGAGGTAGACGGTGATCTTGACAGTCTGCCCACCCGTCGTGCCGGTGGTGCTCGTCGGAGCGGGTGCGGGAGTGGCGCTGGCGGAGGGCTTGGGCGTGGCCTTGGTGGGCGCGCTCGCCGAGGGGCTCGACGACGGGCCGGTCGAGGTGGTCGCGGTCGGCGACGCGGCGACCCCGCCCTGGGAGTCGGCCGACACGGCCTTCAGGCCGGCGCCGATGGCGATGCCGTCGTTCGCCATGTTCGCGGGGGCAGGGCCGTTCGACGGGATGGAGCTGGCGACCACGACGACGATGCCGACGACGAGGGCCACGACCACCAGACCGATCCCGCCGATGACCGCCCAGCGGGCGCCCCGCGCGCGGCGCTTCTGCCGCTGACGGGCGAGCCGGGCCTTCTCTCGAGCCGCCTGTCGGCGCCCGCGCGACGTGGTCGCGGTGTCGTCGTCGTGGCTGTCTGTCATTGAACGGTCTCTCCGATGCCTTCGCTCACGCAGGTCGTGAAGCCCGGTCAAGGGTATGAGGAACCGCTGGGAAAAGTCCAAGCGAGGGCGCCCCGGGCCGATCGTGACCCCGACTCGGGGGACACCGGCTTGCACTCGGGCGTCGTCCGAGTGCCATAATGACCACGGCGGTCACCGAGGATCCCACTCGATGGTCGTCATCCATTCACAACGGATCGTCCGGCACGTACCTGCCGGTGAAGGAGATACATCATGGCGTCAGTCACGTTCGACAAAGCAACCCGCCTCTACCCGGGATCGACCCGTCCCGCGGTCGACGGCATCGACCTCCAGGTCGCCGACGGCGAGTTCCTCGTCCTGGTCGGACCGTCCGGTTGCGGCAAGTCGACCACCCTCCGCATGCTCGCCGGCCTCGAAGAGGTCAACTCCGGCGACATCCTCATCGGCGACCGGAACGTCACCGACGTCCCGCCGAAGGACCGCGATATCGCCATGGTCTTCCAGAACTACGCGCTCTACCCGCACATGACCGTCGCCGAGAACATGGGCTTCGCCCTGAAGATCGCCGGCGTCGGCAAGGACGAGCGCGCCACCCGCGTCCTCGAGGCGGCCAAGCTCCTCGACCTCGAGCCCTACCTCAGCCGCAAGCCTAAGGCCCTCTCCGGTGGTCAGCGTCAGCGCGTCGCGATGGGCCGCGCCATCGTCCGTCAGCCCCAGGTGTTCCTCATGGACGAGCCGCTGTCGAACCTCGACGCCAAGCTCCGCGTCCAGACCCGAACGCAGATCGCGTCGCTCCAGCGCCGCCTCGGCGTCACCACGGTCTACGTCACCCACGACCAGACCGAGGCGCTCACCATGGGCGACCGGATCGCGGTCCTGAAGGACGGCGTCCTGCAGCAGGTCGGCACCCCCCGCGACCTGTACGAGAAGCCCGACAACATCTTCGTCGCCGGCTTCATCGGCTCGCCCGCCATGAACCTCCTCCCCGCCGACGTCGTCGACGGCGGCATCCAGTTCGGCACGAGCGTCTCGGCCGTCGAGCGCGAGATCCTCTCGCAGGCCACCTCGAAGAGCGTCACCGTCGGCGTGCGCCCCGAAGACGTGGTCGTCTCGACCACCGGCGAGGGCCTCAAGGTCGCCGTCGACGTCGTCGAAGAGCTCGGTGCCGACGGCTACCTCTACGGTCACGCCGACGTGAACGGCCAGCGCGCCGACATCGTCGCCCGCGTCGACGGCCGCACCCACGCCTCCGCCGGCGACACGGTGTACATCACGCCGCAGTCGCACCACGTGCACGTCTTCGACACCGAGTCGGGCCTCCGCCTCGGCGACAAGCCCGTCGCGGTGAACGCGTAACGATCCACCAGATTCGGCCCGCCGGTGTCGGCTCGAGCATCCTGCTCGAACCAGCCGGCGGGCCGCTTCTCTTTTCCGCCCCGCTCGAACGGAAGAACCCGTGACCTCCCTCAACATCACCTCGGCGACCGCTGATCCTGCGCTCCTCGACCTGCCCTGGGACCTCCCCCTCGACGTCTGGCCCGAAGACAGCATCGCGACGCTGCCGAAGGGCATCTCGCGGCACCTGGTCCGCTTCGCGTACCTGAGCGGCTACGTGATCGCCATCAAGGAGACCTCCGGCGAGATGGCCCGCGGCGAGTACGAGATGCTCCGCACCCTGCAGCGCATGGACATCCCCTGCGTCGACCCGCTCGCCGTCATCACGAACCGCCGCGACAGCGAGGGGCACGAGCTGAACCCGGTGCTCGTCACGAGGCACCTGAAGTTCTCGCTCCCCTACCGCGCGCTCTACTCGCAGCGGCTCCGGCCCGACACGGCGGCGCGGCTCGTCGACGCTCTCGCGCTCCTGCTTGTCCGGCTGCACATCATCGGCTTCTACTGGGGCGACGTGTCGCTGTCGAACACGCTCTTCCGGCGCGACGCCGGCGCCTTCGCCGCCTACCTCGTCGACGCCGAGACCGGCAAGCTCTACCCGGGCGGCCTCTCGAACGGGCAGCGCGAGAACGACCTCGAGGTGGCTCGCGTCAACATCGCCGGCGAGCTGCTCGACCTCGAGGCCGGCGACCGCCTCGACGAGGACCTCGACGCCGTCGACGTCGCCGCCGGGATCGTCGCGAAGTACCGCAGCCTCTGGACCGAGCTGACCGGCACCGAGACCTTCTCCGACACGGAGCGCTGGCGCATCAACGACCGCGTCGAGCGTCTCAACGACCTGGGCTTCGACATCGAGGAGCTCGCGATCAAGACGACCGAGGGCGGCACGCAGGTCAAGATCCAGCCGAAGGTCGTCGACGCGGGCCACCACTCGAGGCGCCTCCTCCGGCTCACCGGCCTCGACGCCCAGGAGAACCAGGCGCGCCGGCTGCTGAACGACCTCGACGCCTACCGGTCGAAGAACGACCGGTCCGAGCTCGACGAGGAGATGGTGGCGCACGAGTGGGCGGCGCGCGTCTTCGAGCCGGTCGTGCGGTCGATCCCCCGCGACCTGCGCGGTCGCCTGGAGCCGGCCGAGGTGTTCCACCAGCTGCTCGAGCACCGCTGGTACATGTCGCAGGCCGAGGCGCGCGACGTGCCGATCGCGGAGGCGCTCACGTCGTACATCAACGACGTGCTGCGGCACCGCCGCGACGAGCAGATGGTCATCGCGCCGGCCACCGAGTCGATCACACTGCCCGACCTGGCCGAGCTCGAGGGGGCGCAGGGCGACGGCGAGCCGGTGGACGACGACTGGCGGTCGAAGGTCTGAGCTCGTCTGACCTGACCGTCAAACCCTCGCGAACGGCGGAGACCCTCGTCCTAGGACGAGGGTCTCGGCCGTTCGCGAGGGTTTTGCTCGCTCGGGGGTCGCCGGCTACTTCTTCGCGGCCCGACGCTCGGTGCGGAGCTTCGAGATCTCGTAGAGCGCGACGCTGGTCGCGATGCCGGCGTTCAGGCTCTCGGCCGCTGCCGTGATCGGGACGCTGACGATCGCGTCGCAGGTCTCGGTCACGATCCTGGACAGGCCCTTGCCCTCCGAGCCGACCACGACGAGCAGCGGTCGGTCGGCGAGCTCGAGGCCGGGCAGCTGCACGTCGCCGCCGCCGTCGAGGCCGACCACGAACACGCCGCGGTCTTTGAACGCCTTGAGGGTCTGGGTGAGGTTGCCGGCCATGGCGACGGGCACGCGGGCCGCGGCCCCGGCGCTGGTCTTCCACGCGGACGCGGTCAGGCCGACCGAGCGGCGCTGCGGGACGATGACGCCCTGGCCGCCGAAGGCCGCCACGGAGCGGATGATCGCGCCGAGGTTGCGCGGGTCGGTGATGCCGTCGAGGGCGACGAAGAGCGGCTTCTGGCCGCGGCGCTCGACCTGGTCGAGGAGCTCCGTCGGGTGGGCGTACTCGTACGGCGGCACCTTGAGGGCGAGGCCCTGGTGCACCGAGTCAGGCCCGGTGAGGCGGTCGAGCTCGGGGCGCATGACCTCGAGCACCGGGATGCCGCGGCGGGTCGCGAGGGTCAGGACCTCCTTGACGCGGTCATCCATCTCGAGGCGCGTGGCCAGGTAGAGGGTCGTGGCCGGGATGCGCGCACGAAGGGCCTCCAGGACGGAGTTGCGGCCGGTGACGATCTCAGTGTCGTCGTTCGACTTGCCACGCGGAGGAGCGGTGCGGTCGTGGGCGGTGCGGACCTGGCGGATCGGCCGTTCGGCGCTCGATCCTGCGCGTCCCTTCGCCGCTGCGAGGCGGTCTTGGGCCGCCTTGCGCTTGCCTGCGGGATGGTACGGGCGGTCTTCGGCCTTCGGCGTGGGCTTCTTGCCCTCGAGGGCCTGACGCCCCTGCCCGCCGGAGCCGACCTGCTTGCCCTTGCCGCCCTGACGGACCGCCCCGGGGCGCCCCTTGCGTTCTCCTGCGGTGTTCTTCACGATTCCAGGCTCCAATGCGGTCCGGTCGAGGTGTCTTCGATGGTGATGCCCGCAGCGGCCAGGTCGGCGCGGATGCGGTCGGCGTTCGAGAAGTCTTTCGCCTCGCGGGCGCTCTGACGCGCCTCGAGGAGCTTGTCGACGAGCGTACCGAGCGCGGCCTGGGCGGCGCCGTCGGCTCCGTCGCGCCACTCGGGAGCGAACGGGTCGATGCCGAGGACGGTGACCATCGCGAGGGTGTGCTGCCACTCGCGGGCGGCGGTGTCGAGATCGTCGTCGTCGAGGGCCGCGTTGCCCCGCCGGACGGTGTCGTGCAGGACGGCGAGGGCCTGGGGCACGTTGAGGTCGTCGTCCATCGCCTCGGCGAACGACTCGGGCACGTCGCGCGAGCCGACGCCGGCGAACCGGGTCTCGGCGAGGCGACGCGACGCCCGCGAGACGAAGGCCTCGATGCGGTCGAGGGCGGCCTCGGCCTCGTCGAGCGCGCCGTCGTGGTAGTCGATGGTCGAGCGGTAGTGCGCGGCTCCGAGGAAGTAGCGGACCACGATCGGCCGGGCCAGCGCGAGGAACTCGGAGGCGAAGATCGAGTTGCCGAGCGACTTGGACATCTTCTGGCCCTCGACGTTGACGAGTCCGTTGTGCAGCCAGTGCCGGGCGAACGCGTCGCCCGCGGCGGTCGACTGGGCGAGCTCGTTCTCGTGGTGCGGGAAGCGCAGGTCGAGGCCGCCGCCGTGGATGTCGAACTCCGCGCCGAGGTAGCGCTTCGACATCGCGGAGCACTCGATGTGCCAGCCCGGGCGGCCGGGGCCCCAGGGCGAAGCCCAGCTGGCCGAGGCCGGCTCGCCCTCCTTGGTGCCCTTCCAGAGGGCGAAGTCGCGGGGGTCGCGCTTGCCGCGGGGGTCGGCGTCGGTGGCGGACGCCATGTCGTCGAGCCTCTGATGGGTCAGGGCGCCGTACTCGGGCCAGGAGCGCGTGTCGAAGTAGACGTCACCGGAGTCGTCCGGCGCAGGATACGCGTGGCCGCGCTCGATGAGCGTCTGCACGATGGCCTGCATCTCGGTGACGCTGGCCGTCGCGCGCGGCTCGTAGGTGGGGGGCAGGATGCCGAGGGCCCGGTAGCCGGCGGAGAACTCGAGCTCGTAGCGGTAGGCCCGCGCCCACCACTCCTCGTTCGTCTCGCCGGCCAGGTCCAGGATCTTGTCGTCGATGTCGGTGACGTTCCGGACCAGCGTCACGTCGAGGCCGCGGTAGGTGAACCAGCGGCGCCACAGGTCGTAGACCAGGGCGGAACGGAGGTGGCCGATGTGCGGGGACGACTGCACCGTGGGGCCGCAGACGTAGAGGCCGACCCTGCCCTCGACGAGCGGGACGAAGTCGTCGGTCGACTGCGTGCGGGAGTCGTAGAGGCGAATGGTCACCGACACAGTGTAGGCGGCGGCGTGCGCGGCGCTCCCGCCGGGGCTAGGCCGCCGCGACCTCGACCAGCGCCGTCGCGATCACGGTGACGCCCTCGCCGCGCCCGGTGAAGCCGAGGCCGTCGGTGGTGGTCGCCGAGACCGAGACCGGAGCACCGAGCAGGATCGACAGCGCCTCCTCCATCGCGGACCGCCGGGCCGCGAGACGGGGCCGGTTGCCGACGACCTGCACGGCGGCGTTGACGATGCGGGCGCCGGCCTCGTCGAGGATCGCGCGGGTGGCGGTGAGGAACACCTCGCCCGAGGCACCGGCGTACCGCGGGTCGGCGGTGCCGAAGCGGGAGCCGATGTCGCCGAGACCCGCCGCGGAGAGGAGCGCATCGACCAGGGCGTGCGCCACGGCGTCGCCGTCGCTGTGCCCGGCGAGCCCGGCCTCGCCCGGCCAGTCGAGGGTGCCGAGCCGGAGCGGCTGCTCGGCGTCGAAGCCGTGCACGTCGATCCCGACACCCGTGCGGAGCGGCGTCGCGCGAGGGCGACCGTCGCCCGCGAGCATCTCGGCTCGTGCGAGATCCCACGGGGTGGTGATCTTGAAGGCCTCGGAGGCGCCCGGGACGACCGTCACCTCGTGGCCGGCGAGGGCGAAGAGCGCGGCGTCGTCGGTGTGCTCCTCCGTCGCTGCGGCGTAGGCCTCGTCGAGTGCGCGGCGCGGGAAGCCCTGCGGCGTCTGCATGGCGACGAGCTCCGAGCGGTCGACGGTCGCCGTGACCGAGCCGCCCGCGTCGACGCGCTTGATGGTGTCGCTGACCGGCAGCCCGGGGACGACGCCGTGCCCGAGCCGCTCCACGGTCTCGGCGACGAGCTCGAACTGGGCCGTCGGCGTGAAGCAGCGTGCGCTGTCGTGCACGAGGACGGTCTCGACGCCCGGCTCGACCGCGGCGAGGCCGGCTGCGACGGACCCCTGCCGGGTCGTGGCTCCCGCGACGACGGAGACGAAGCCGGCCGCCCGCGAGGGGACGAGAGCCGCGGCCTCGTCGACCAGCTCGGCGGGGACGACGACGACGATCTGCCACGGGGTCGACGACAGCAGGATCGGACGCAGCGACCGCTCGAGGATCGTGTGGCCGTCGACCTCGACGAACGCCTTGGGGCGGCCTGCGGCCAGTCGGGTGCCGCTGCCGGCCGCCACGATGACGACGGCGCGGGTCGGCTCTACGATGCGAGGACCTCGTCGAGCACGGTCTCGGCCTTCGCCTCGTCGGTGTCTTCCGCGAGCGCGAGCTCGGAGACCAGGATCTGCCTGGCCTTGGCGAGCATCCGCTTCTCGCCCGCCGACAGCCCCTTGTCTTGAACCTGGTCTCGCCGCCACAGGTCGCGGACGACCTCGGACACCTTGATGACGTCGCCCGACGCGAGCTTCTCGAGGTTCGCCTTGTAGCGCCTCGACCAGTTGGTGGGCTCCTCGGTGAACGGCGCCCGCAGCACGTCGAAGACGGCCTCGACGCCCTCGTGCCCGATGACGTCGCGGACTCCGACGAGGTCGACGTTCTCGGCCGGCACCTCGATGACCAGATCGCCCTGCGTCACCTTGAGCGTCAGATAGAGCTTCTCGGTGCCCTTGATCACCCGGGTCTTCATCGCCGTGATCTCGGCGGCGCCGTGGTGGGGATAGACGACCGTCTGGCCGACCTCGAAGTTCATGCGCGGCTCCGTTCTGGGGCCGCCAGATTACCACGCCGCCCCCTCCGGAGCCTCTGGCGGAGGTGTCCCGTGACGACTGGCCTGGCCAGTCTGGGCTAGGCTTGAAGGGCATATCGAACCCCTCTGGAGGACCCTGTGAGAGCACGCACCACGGCAACCGTCGTTCTGGCCGGAGCCGTGATGGTCCTCACCGCGGGCTGCAACTTCATCAGCCCCCAGACCACCACCGAGAAGTACGACGCGAGCGACGGGTTCAGCACCAACGTCGGTTCGCTCCAGGTCCGGAACGCCATGGTCTTCACCGACAACGGCGACGCGGCCAGCCTCAGCGTCACCGTCCTCAACGACAGCGACACCGCGCGCACCCTCAAGGTCCAGTACGACTCGTTCGGCTCCCCCAAGACCGTGAGCATCCCGGTGGCCGCCAACGGCGAGACCCGCCGCGGCACCACCGGTGGCGACCAGCAGGCCCTCCTCAACGGCATCGGCAAGCAGCCCGGCTCGCTCCTGAAGGTCTACCTCCAGTACGGCGACGCCCAGGGCAAAAGCTTCAAGGTGCCGGTCCTCGACGGCTCGCTCGACGAGTACAAGACGCTGCTGCCGTCGCCGGTCCCGACGCAGACGAGCGTCCCGACCGACTCGTCGTCGGCCGAGCCGACCGGCACCCGGACGACCCCCGCGGGCTAGCAGTCCCCGCGAACGCTCGAAGGCCCCTGATCCTCGGATCGGGGGCCTTCGTGCTGAACGGGCCGAGCGCTGACGCGCGACCGGCAGGATCAGGCCTCGATGCGATAGCCGAGGCCGCGCACCGTCACGAGGGCGACCGGCTCCGACGGCGTCGTCTCGATCTTGGAGCGGATGCGCTTGATGTGCACGTCGAGCGTCTTGGTGTCGCCGAAGTAGTCCGAGCCCCAGACCCGGTCGATGAGCTGACCGCGCGTCAGCACGCGGCCGGCGTTGCGCATCAGCAGCTCGAGCAGCTCGAACTCCTTGAGCGGCATCGCGATGTCCTTCCCGCGGACGGTGACGACGTGGCGCTCGACGTCCATCGAGATCTCGCCGGCCGTGAGGATCGCGTCGCTCAGCTCCTCCAGGTCGACGCGGCGGCGGAGCACGGCGCGGATGCGGGCGAGCAGCTCGCGCGTCGAGTACGGCTTGGTGACGTAGTCGTCGGCGCCGAGCTCGAGCCCCACGACGATGTCCACCTCGCTGTCTTTCGCGGTCAGCATGACGATCGGCACCTGCGACCGGTTGCGGAGCTCGCGGCAGACCTCGGTGCCCGGCAGGCCCGGGAGCATCAGGTCGAGCAGCACCAGGTCGGCGCCGTCGCGGTCGAAGGTGGTGAGGGCCTTCGGCCCGTCGTCGGCCACCGAGACCTGGTAGCCCTCGCGCTCCAGGATGAAGGCCAGGGGCTCCGACAGGGACTCTTCGTCTTCGACGATAAGGATGTGGGTCATTCTCAGTTCTCTCCTCGGACGGGGACCGAGGCCGTCGAGGCCTCGGGAAGTCGGATGGTGAAGGTGGAGCCGGAGCCGAGCTGCGACCACAGGCGGATGTCGCCGCCGTGGTTCTGCACGACGTGCTTGACGATGGCGAGGCCGAGACCGGTGCCGCCCGTCCGCCGGGAGCGGGCCGGGTCGACGCGGTAGAAGCGCTCGAAGATGCGGTCGCGGTCGGCCTCCGAGATGCCGTCGCCCTGGTCGGTGACGGCGATCTCGACGATCCCGTGGTCGGTGACCGCGGCGCCGATGCCGATCCTGGAGCCGTCGGGCGAATAGTGCACCGCGTTGGCCACGAGGTTGTGGACAGCCACCGCGAGCATGTCGGCGTCGCCGACGACCGACGCGTGCTTGCCGCCGCGGACGACGATCTCGATGCCGCGGGCCTCGGCCTCCACCCGGTTGCGCTCGACGGCGGAGTTGATGACGCTCCGCACGTCGACGAGCGACGGCTCGGTCAGCGGGTCGGCCGACTGCAGGCGCGAGAGCTCGATGATGTCCTGGGTGAGCCGGCCGAGGCGCAGCGACTCCCGGGTGAGGCTCTTGGCGAAGTAGCGGACCTGATCAGGATCGTCGGACGCCGACTCGAGAGCCTCCGCCAGCAGGCCGACCGCCCCGATCGGCGTCTTCAGCTCGTGACTGATGTTGGCGACGAAGTCTCGACGGACCTCCTCGAGCCGGTGCGTCTCGGTGTGGTCCTCAGCCAGGACCACGACGTAGCGGGAGCCGAGGCGGGAGGCGCGGACGAGCATCCTGAGGTTCGTCTCCTCGCGGAGGCTCCTCGCCAGCTGCAGCTCCTCCGAGACCGGGTGGTCTTCGTCGCGCGCACGCTCGACGAGGGCGACGACCTCGGGGTGGACCACCTGCTGGGCGGCGACCAGGCCGGTGGCGATCGCCATCGCGGAGGCCTTCTGCACGTTGTTGGAGGGGTCGACCACGAAGCCGGCCGAGTCGAGGGTGTCGAGGACGGCGCCGACGCCGTCGGGGAGGGTCACGTCGCTCAGCGCGCGGGCTCTCCGGCCCCGCTCGATCGCTACGACGATGAGGACCACCAGTCCCGCGCCGATGACGATGCCGGATGCCAGAGCGAGCGGCACCAGCCACGGGGAGTACATGGGACTCAGGTTAGTGAACGCCAGGTGGACCGCCAGTGCTGCGGATGTCGGGCGGCCTGTACGTTGAAGAGAGTTCGCCTGGGCATCACCGTCCGTTAACCTGCGCGGTGGAGGCTCGATGGCACTGCCCGGGCGACCTTCCGCCGGAGCAGGCGGGTTCTCGAAACGAAAGGGACGACCCAGACAATGCGCGAGGTATTCCAGCTGGAGCTCCAGGAAGTGCAGGAGCGGCTCGTCGAGATCTCGACGCTCGTGGCTGCCTCGATCGAGAACGCGACCAAGGCGTTCCACGAGTCGAACGTCGGACTCGCCGAACAGGTCATCGCCGAGGACGACAAGATCGACAAGCTCGCGATCAGCCTCGACGAGCTCGCCATCGACATCCTGGCCCGGCAGCAGCCGGTGGCCCGAGACCTGCGGATCGTGGTGAGCGCCCTCCGCATCAGCGCCTCGCTCGAGCGCATGGGCGACATGTCCGAGCACATCGCTCAGCTCGCGCGGTACCGGTTCCCCGAGAAGGTCGTGCCGAAGTCGCTCCGTCCGACGTTCACCGAGCTCGGTGAGCTCGACGTGGCCATCGCGCGGAAGCTGACCCAGCTCCTCACCACCGAGGACGTCAGCCTCGCCGAGGAGATCCGCAACGACGACGACCGCATCGACGAGCTCCACCTCAGCGTCTTCGACAAGGTCCTCGGCGAGACCTGGAAGGGCGCTCCCGCCGACACCGTCGACGCGACCCTGGCCAGCCGTTACCACGAGCGTTTCGCCGACCACGCGGTCTCGATCGCCAAGAAGGTGCAGTACCTGGCGACGGGTGACTGGGTGGGCGTCGAAGCCTGATCCTGCGCCCCGCGAGAGGGCCCGGAGCGACGTCGTGGACGCCGCTTCGGGCCCTTCTCGTTTGGATCACGGTTTGCGTTAACCTCTTGACGACACCCGATCGGGCGACAATGATTCGAGCGTGTCAAATCTCCAAGGCCCAATGGCGGGCCGGCGGCAGACCCCCTCGGCCAGGTCGAGTCCCGGGTCGCAAACGTCCCTCCGCAAGCGCAATCAGCAGCGCGTCGTCGAAGCCCTCGTCAAGGTGGGCGCGTCGACGCAGGCCGATCTGGCGCGCCGTACGGGCCTCAGCACCGCCACCATCTCGAACATCGTCAGCTACATGGCCAAGAACGGCCTCGTCAGCCTGACCCCGACGACGAGCTCCGGCCGTCGCGCCGTCTCCGTCCAGCTGCTGACCCACAACGGCACCGTCGCCGCCGGCATCGGGTTCGGCCGCCGCCACCTCCGGGTGGTGCTCGTCTACCCCGACTACACGATCGCGGCCGAGGAGAACATCGTCCTGCCGCAGAAGTACGACCCGCGCGAGGGCTTCGATCTCGCGAAGGAGATCCTGACGCGGCTCCTCGAGCAGACCGGCACCTCGTGGGAGGCGCTGAGCGGTGTGGGCGTCGGCATCTCCGGCTCCATCGACCGGCGCGACCAGATGCCCGTCATCGGCACGGTGTGGGCGGAGTGGGCCTTCGTCGACGTGGTCGTCGAGCTCGAGGACCGCCTCGGCGTGCCGGTGGTGCTCGACAACGACGCGAACCTCGGCAGTGTCGCCGAGACGATCTGGGGCCTCCACGGCGCGGCCCGGAATCTCGTCTACCTCAAGGTCGGATCGGGGATCGGCGCGGGGCTGATCCTGAACGGCCAGCCCTTCAACGGCGCGACCGGGATCACCGGCGAGGTCGGCCACGTGCAGGTCGTCCCCGACGGCCAGGCCTGCCGCTGCGGCAACCGCGGCTGCCTCGAGGCCGAGGCCTCCACGACGGCGATGCTCGACCGGCTCCGGAACGTCACGCCGATCACCACGACCGAGGACCTCGTGAAGGCGGTCCTCGAAGGCGACGTGGCCGCACTCCGCGTCATCGAGGACGCCGGCCGCCTGATCGGACGCGTCGTCGGCGACCTCGCGAGCATCCTCAGCCCCGAGGTGATCGTGCTCGGCGGCCCGCTCGCCTCGCTCGGCGACATCCTGCTCGAACCGGTCGGCCGCGCGTTCGCCCGCCACGTCCTGCCCCTCGTCCGCGACTCGACCTCCATCGTCGCCTCGACCCTCGACGACCGCGGCGAGGCCCTCGGGGCGGCCGCCCTGGTCTTCCACCAGGCGGCCGTCCGAGTCATCTGACCAGGGCTTTCCGTGTTCTCGCGCCCCTGCCGGAGCTGAGTCGGGCTCAGGAGATGTGAGCGCTCTCATTGGGTCAGAGTCCTGAAGCCGTTACAAATTCGTTGCGTTAACCTTTTGACGCCAGCGTCAGATCGTCCTACTGTGATCCAGGGCTGTTGATCAGCTCGCGGGCTGCAGAACAGCAAGACCCGACAACGATGTCTCAGAAAAATGGCGGTGCACAATGGCTGGTGGCCCAACCATCCTCGAGATGCGCTCGATCACCAAGGAATTCCCCGGTGTGAAGGCCCTCTCCGACGTGAACCTGACCGTGAAGGCCGGCGAGATCCACGCGATCTGCGGCGAGAACGGTGCAGGCAAGTCGACTCTCATGAAGGTCCTCTCGGGCGTCTACCCGTTCGGCACATACTCCGGCGACATCGTCTTCGAGTCGGAGGTCGCTCAGTTCTCCGGCATCAAGCAGTCGGAGTCCGCCGGCATCGTGATCATCCACCAGGAGCTCGCGCTGATCCCCGAGCTCTCGATCACCGAGAACATCTTCCTCGGCAACGAGCCGGGCAAGCGGGGCATCATCAACTGGATCGAGGCCCAGCGCACGGCGAAGGACCTCCTCGCCCGCGTCGGCCTCTCGGAAGACCCCGACCAGAAGATCAAGTCGCTCGGTGTCGGCAAGCAGCAGCTGGTCGAGATCGCCAAGGCGCTCAACAAAGACGTCAAGCTCCTCATCCTCGACGAGCCCACCGCGGCGCTCAACGAGCAGGAGTCGCAGCACCTCCTCGACCTGATCGTCGGCCTGAAGGCCAAGGGCATCACGTCGATCATGATCAGCCACAAGCTCAACGAGATCGAGCAGGTCGCCGACACCATCACGATCCTCCGCGACGGCAAGACGATCGAGAGCCTCGACGTCAAGGCCGACGGCGTGAACGAGGACCGCATCATCCGGGGGATGGTGGGCCGCTCGCTCGAGAGCCGCTTCCCCGACCGCACGCCGAACATCGGCGAGACCTTCTTCGAGGTCCGCAACTGGACCGTCCGCCACCCCCTCGACCCCGAGCGCCTCGTCTGCAAGAACGAGAACTTCTTCGTGCGCAAGGGCGAGATCGTCGGCTTCGCCGGCCTCATGGGGGCCGGCCGCACCGAGCTGGCGATGAGCATCTTCGGCCACTCGTACGGCACCTACGTGTCGGGCGAGGTCTACAAGGACGGCCAGGAGATCCGCACCGACACGGTCGCCCGCGCGATCAAGAACGGCCTCGGCTACGTCTCCGAAGACCGCAAGGCCCTCGGCCTCAACCTCCTCGACACGATCAAGCGCTCGACGGTGTCCGCCGGCCTGCCGAAGATCACCCGGAACGGTGTCGTGTCGAGCGTCGAGGAGTACGAGGTCTCCGAGCGCTACCGCCGGAGCCTCCGCACCAAGGCGTCGTCCGTCGACCAGGGCGTGAACAAGCTCTCCGGCGGCAACCAGCAGAAGGTCGTCCTGGCGAAGTGGATGTTCACCGACCCCGACCTCCTGATCCTCGACGAACCGACCCGCGGCATCGACGTGGGCGCGAAGTTCGAGATCTACGGCATCATCCAGGACCTCGCAGCACAGGGGAAGGGCGTCATCCTCATCTCCTCCGAGCTCCCGGAACTCCTCGGCCTCTCCGACCGGATCTACACGATCTTCGAAGGCTCCATCACCAATGAATTGACCGCAGCCGAGGCAGACCCCGAGTCGCTGATGGTGAGCATGACCTCGAAAAGGACGACCGTTCGATGACGAACTTCAAGAAGAACCTCGGCAGCATCCTCGGCAACAAGGGCGGTGGGATCAGCCAGTACGGCATGATCATCGCGCTGATCGTCATCATCGTCGGATTCCAGATCTGGACCGGCGGGATCACGCTCGACCCGGGCAACGTCATCAACGTGTTCCAGCAGTACTCCTACATCCTGATCCTCGCGATCGGCATGGTGATGGTGATCGTCGCCGGCCACATCGACCTCTCGGTGGGCTCGGTCGCCGCGTTCGTCGGCATCATCGTGGCGCAGGCCATGGCCGTGTGGCACTGGTCGTGGTTCGCCGCGATCATCCTCGGCCTCGTCGTCGGCGTGCTCGTCGGCGCCTGGCAGGGCTTCTGGGTCGCCTACGTGCGGGTCCCCGCGTTCATCGTGACCCTCGCGGGCCAGCTGATCTTCCGCGGTGCGAACCAGATCATCGGCAACTCGACCGCCGTGCCGGTGCCGCAGAGCTTCCAGAACATCGGCGGCGGCTACATCCCCGACTTCGGACCGAACACCGGCTTCTCGAACGGCACCCTGATCCTCGGCATCGTCACGATCATCGCGATCGTCGTGTTCGAGTTCCGTGCCCGCAACAACCGCGTCAAGATGGGCGCGCAGCCGGCTCCGCTCTGGACCAGCATCGTCCGCATCGTCGTCCTCGGCGGAGTCGCGGCGTACGCCACCTACCTCTTCGCCTCGGGCCGCCCGAACACCTCGGTGCCGATCGTCGCGATCATCCTCGGCGTCCTGGTCATCATCTACGGCTTCGTCACCAACACGACGACCTTCGGCCGCCACCTCTACGCCGTCGGCGGCAACTCGAACGCCGCCGTCCTGTCGGGTGTCAACTCGAAGCGCGTCAACTTCCTGGTCATGCTCAACATGAGCGTCCTGGCAGCCGTCGCCGGTATGGTCTTCGTCGGCTACTCCGGGTCGTCCGGCCCCGCCGACGGCACCGGCTGGGAGCTCGACGCGATCGCCGCCGTCTTCGTCGGTGGTGCCGCGGTCGCGGGTGGTGTCGGAACCGTCATCGCCTCGATCATCGGTGGTCTGGTTCTGGCGTTCCTCGCCAACGGCCTGTCGCTGAAGGGCATCGACACCAACCTGGTCCAGATCATCCGCGGTCTCGTCCTCCTCATCGCCGTCGCCTTCGACGTCTACAACAAGACGCAGGGCCGGCCGTCGATCATCGGCTACCTCACCCGCGGCTTCGGTCGGAAGAACAAGAACGACGAGGGTCCGACCTCCGGCGGTCTGAAGGGCGAGGGCGCACAGCCCCAGTCGATCGACAACGAGTCACAAGTTTTGCTGCCGTAGCTCCCGAAGTCCTCGCAGCAGAAACCTGGGATACACCTCCTGCATCCCACAGCACCGGGCGCACCAGCACCCACTCCCCACAGAAATGAAAGAAGCCGTTCAATGAAGAAACAGCTCATCGTCGGCGCTGCCGTCGCAGCGCTCACCGTCGTCACGCTGACCTCCTGCTCGGGCACCGCCCGCGGCGGCTCGGACTCCGGCGCGACGAGCATCCCCAAGGGCTCGACCATCGGCGTCGCGCTCCCCGCGAAGACCTCGCAGAACTGGGTGCTCGCCAAGGCCGCGTTCGAGTCCTCGCTCAAGAAGGCCGGTTTCAAGGCCGACGTGCAGTACGCCGCCGCCACGAACACCGTCCCCGACCAGCAGAACCAGATCTCGGGCATGGTCACCAAGGGCGACAAGGCGATCATCATCGCCGCCCAGGACGGCTCGCAGCTCGGCACGCAGGTGAAGCAGGCCAAGGCCGCCGGCATCCCGGTCATCGCCTGGGACCGCAACATCACCGGCACCAAGAACGTCGACTACTACGTCGCCTTCAACAACTTCAAGGTCGGTCAGCTCCAGGGCCAGGCCCTGCTCGACGGACTCAAGAAGCTCAAGGGCAACGGCCCGTACAACGTCGAGCTCTTCGCCGGCTCGCCCGACGACGCCAACGCTCCCGTGTTCTTCAACGGCGCCATGGACGTCCTCCAGCCGAAGATCGACGACGGCACCCTGAAGGTCGTCTCCGGCCAGACCAAGTTCACGCAGGTCTCCACGCAGGGCTGGCTCGCCCAGAACGCGCAGACCCGC
Source organism: Frondihabitans peucedani (assembly GCF_039537585.1). Classification (NCBI taxonomy): domain Bacteria; kingdom Bacillati; phylum Actinomycetota; class Actinomycetes; order Micrococcales; family Microbacteriaceae; genus Frondihabitans; species Frondihabitans peucedani. The sequence continues at coordinate 2,306,319 of NZ_BAABAU010000001.1, read as the reverse complement.
ATGAGCAACCTGCTGCAGAGCAACTACTCGGGCTCCACCAAGCTCGACGGCGTGCTCTCGCCGAACGACACCCTCGGCCGCGCCATCCTGCAGGCCACCAAGTCGGCCGGCAAGCCCAACCCGGTCGTGACCGGTCAGGACTCCGAGACCGCGTCGATCCCGCTCATCATGAACGGCACGCAGTACTCGACCATCTACAAGAACACCGACGTCGAGGCTCAGGCCGCGGTCGACCTGGTCACCACCCTGTCGAAGGGCGACAAGCCCAAGACGGTCCTCGACAAGAAGAACAACTACAACGGTGTCAAGACGGTTCCGGCCATCGAGCTGACCCCCGTCCTCGTCACCAAGGACAACGCTGTGAAGGCGTACTCCAACAACCCGACCCTCGAGGCTCTCGCCAAGGCCGGTCAGTAACACCGAAGCTCTACCACGAAGCCCCCGCTCCGACCACCGTCGGGCGGGGGCTTCGCCGTGCGCTCGGCGGGCCGGCGCTCAGAGGCCCGGGAACGCCTCGGTGAGGTCGGCCAGGACGGCGTCGGCACCCGCCTTCTCGAGGTCGTCGGCGCTGTAGTGGCCCGTCGCCACGCCGATCCCCCGGGCACCGGCGGCGTGCGCCGAGGTGATGTCGTGCGGGGTGTCGCCGACGACGAAGACCTCGTCGGGGGCGAGGTCGTGACCGACCAGGAGGGACGCCTTGCGGATCGCGGCCCGGGTCGCCTCGTCGCGGTCGGCGGAGTCCGACCCGTACCCGCCGAAGACGAAGTACCGGCCGAGACGGCCGGGCTCCATCTTCGTCCGCGCGGCACCCTCCATCGCGCCGGAGATGACCCCGATGACGACGCCCGCGTCGGTGAGGCTCTTCAGGAGCGCGTCGACGCCGGGCTCGACCCGGTACCCCTCGGACTCGTGGATGATGTCGGCCAGGTGCCAGAGGTAGCGGGCGTACAGCTTCGAGAGCTCCGCCGGTTCGGGGTCGCGGCCGATGACGCCGACGAACGTCTCGCGGCCCACCTCGGGGTCGGTCTCGCCGCTCGAGGTGTGCTGCCCGATGTCGGCGGGGATCCCGTAGAGGTCGTCGAAGGCGGCCGCCCAGCTGCGGCCCCCTGCTCCCCCGGTGTGGACGAGGGTCTCGTCGATGTCGAACAGGACGGCGAGCGGCTTCTTCATGCCCTCCGTCTTACTCGCCCGCGGCTCGGCGCGTCGGCCGCGCCCGTCGGCCGCGTCCTTCGGGCCGACGGCGCGGAGGTCAGCACGAGAGGACGCCTAGAACGAGACGACGCCCCGCACGCGGTGCCCGACCGCGATCGACTCGCCCGACACGGCCGAGAGGGGCGACGACAGGAAGGCGACGAGGTCGGCGATCTGCGTGGGCGACGACTGACCGCCGCTGCCTGCCGCGACCTCCGTCTCGGGCTCGTCGGCGACGATCCCCGGATTCACCACGGTGACGTTCACGCCCGTGCCGGCCAGCTGGTCGGCGAGGTTCTTGGCGACGACGATCGTCGCGGCGTTCCGGACCGAGCCGGTGATGTTGCCGGTGACCAGCGCGTTCTGGCCGCTGATCACGACGATCCTGCCGTGGCCGGCCTCGCGCATGACCGGGACGACCTCGTTCGCGACCCGGAGGAACGCCAGCGCCTTGCCGTCGATCGCGTCGGCCACCTGCTCCGGGTCGGAATTCCGCGCAGGATCGAGGGTCTGCGCGCTCGGGGCCGCCGTCACGACGAGCACGTCGATCCTGCCCCGCTCGGCGAGGACCCTCGCGACGGCCGACCGGACCGACACGGCGTCGCGGGCATCGAGCTCCACGCCGGTATCGTCGGGGTGGCGGGACGCGACGACGACCTCGGCCCCCTCGTTCCGGAGGCGGTCGGTGACAGCGCGGCCGATGTAGCCGGAGCCGCCCACGACGAGGGCGACGGAGTTCTTCAGGGCGAGGTCCATCCCCTGAAACTACTCCCGCGCCAGCCCCTGCCCGGAGAAAGTGGATCGTGATACCATCGCGGTTGTCATATTGTTAGAACAAAGGGGTTCCGATGTCGACGTCGGTCAAGAGTTCGGATCAGGGTCGTTCAGGGCAGGGCCGTTCGGATCAGGGCCGTTCAGACCAGGGCCGGCCGGGCGGTGAGGCGCAGGCGGTGTCGCTGCCTCCCCTGACGCCGGGGCCGCACACCAAGCGCCTCGGCACGGTCGCCCTCATCGCGACCTTCGGCGGCCTGCTGTTCGGGTACGACACCTCCGTGATCAACGGGGCGCTCAGCCCGATGGTCAAGGAGCTCCAGCTCACCAACCTCACCGAGGGCATGGTCACCAGCGGCCTGCTGTTCGGCGCAGCGGTCGGCGCGATCACGGGCGGCCGCCTCTCCGACGCCTGGGGCCGGCGGAAGTCGATCATCCTGATGTCGGTGCTGTTCTTCGTCGGTGCGCTGACCTGCGTCTTCGCCCCCAACTTCACGGTGATGGTCGTGGGGCGCGTGATCCTGGGCCTCGCCGTCGGTGCCGCCTCGACGGTCGTGCCGGTCTTCCTCGCCGAGCTCGCGCCGTACGAGATCCGCGGCTCGCTCGCCGGGCGCAACGAGATGATGATCGTCATCGGCCAGCTCCTCGCGTTCATCATCAACGCGATCATCGGCAACGTCTGGGGAGAGGGCAACGGCGTCTGGCGCATCATGCTCGCCGTCGAGGCCGTGCCGGCGGTCGCCCTCTTCATCGGGATGCTCCGGATGCCCGAATCACCCCGCTGGCTCGCCGGCAAGGGCCGCGACGACGACGCCCTCCGCGTGCTCTCCACCCTCCGCACGAAGGAGCGCGCCCGAGCCGAGCTCGACGAGATCGACCGGTCGACGACCGAGGAGTCCCGCCGCGAGACACTGTCGATCGGCGCGATCCTCCGCAACAAGTGGTTCGTCAGGATCATCCTCGTCGGCATCGGCCTCGGCGTCGCCCAGCAGCTGACCGGAATCAACGCGGTCATGTACTACGGCCAGAGCGTGCTGCGCGAGGCGGGATTCTCGGCCAGCGCGGCCCTCATCGTCAACATCGCCCCGGGCATCATCGCCGTCATCGGTGCGATCATCGCGCTGCGGATGATGGACCACTTCCCGCGCCGGCGGACGTTCCTCCTCGGCTACGCGCTGACCACGATCTGCCACCTGCTCATCGGCATCGGCTCGGTCGCGCTGCCCGTCGGCAACCCCGCGCGGCCCTGGGTGCTGCTGTTCCTCATCGTGGCGTTCGTCGGCTCGATGCAGACGTTCCTCAACGTGGCCACCTGGGTGACGCTGTCCGAGATCTTCCCGCTCAAGATGCGCGGCTTCGGCATCGGCGTCTCGGTCTTCTGCCTCTGGCTCGCCAACGCGTTCCTCGGGCTGTACTTCCCGACCGTCATCGCGGCCTTCGGCATCACCGGCACCTTCTTCGGATTCGCCGTGGTGAACGCACTCGCCCTGTTCTTCGTCTGGCGCGCGGTGCCCGAGACCCGCGGCCGCACCCTCGAGAAGCTCGAGGAGGACGTCTCGACGGGCAACATCTACATCCGCGATCTGGTGAAGTAGGGGAATGCCCTTCGACGTCGACGCCCTCCGCTCCGCCTTCCCGTCGCTCTCCTCGGGGATCGCCCACTTCGACGGGCCGGGCGGGACGCAGACGCCGCTCGTCGTCGGCGAGGCGATCGCCCGGGCGATGACGAGCCCGACGTCGATCCGCGGCACCGGGGTCGCGTCGGAGCGGAACGCCGAGGCGACGGTCCAGGGGTTCCGCCGGGCCTACGCCGACCTCCTCGGCGCGGAGCCGTCGGGCATCGTCCACGGCCGGAGCGCGACCCAGCTCACCTACGACTTCGCCCGGCACCTCGCCAAGACCTGGTCTGCCGGCGACGAGATCGTGGTCAGCCGCCTCGATCACGACGCCAACATCCGGCCGTGGCTGCAGGCGGCCGAGAGCGCGGGAGCGACCGTGCAGTGGCTGGAGTTCGACGCGTCGACGGGCGAGATCACCGACGAGTCGGTCGCCCGCGCGATCACCGGACGGACGCGGCTCGTCGCCGTGACCGCTGCATCGAACCTGATCGGCACCGAGCCCGACGTCCGGGCGCTGGCCGACCGCGCTCACGAGGTCGGCGCGCTGGTCTGGATCGACGGCGTGCACTTCACCGCGCACGAGTCGGTCGACGTCGCCGCCCTCGGAGCCGACTTCTTCGTCTGCTCGCCCTACAAGTTCTTCGGGCCGCACTGCGGGGTCCTCGCAGCCGACCCCGCCCTCCTCGAGAGCATCCACCCCGACAAGCTGCTGCCGTCGACCGACGTCGTGCCCGAGCGGTTCGAGTTCGGCACGCTGCCGTACGAACAGCTCGCCGGCGCGACCGCGGCAGTGGACTTCATTGCGGGAATCGTGGGCGGGGACTCGGCCGGTGCGGGGCACGCCGAGGCCGGATCGGCTCCCTCCCGGCGCGAGGCGATCCTGGCCTCGATGGCCGCGACCCACGCGCACGAGAGCGGGCTGCGAGCACGGCTCGAGGAGGCGCTCCTCGCGATCCCGGGCCTGACCCTCCACTCGCGAGCAGCTCGGCGAACTCCCACCCTCTACGTGACGATCGAAGGACGCAGGATGCGCGACCTCACCGTCAACCTGGCCGAGCTCGACGTCCTGGCGCCCACCGGCCACTTCTACGCCCTCGAGGCGTTCCAGTCGATGGGACTCGACGCCGACACGACAGGGCTCCGGATCGGGCTCGCGGCGTACACGAGCGGCGACGACGTGGAGCGGCTGCTCGCGGGCATGCGGTCGTTCGTCGAGGACGGGGCGGTGGCGGCCGTCAGCGCGTGAGGAGTGTCGGCTGACCTTCGCCGCGTCCGGGCGAGGCTCGGCGTCGGGGCGACGCCTCCGCGTCCGGGCTCTGCCTCCGCGTCCGGCAGGATGGACGCATGGCTCAGGTCGCGATCCTCGTCAACGGCACCCCCGATCCCCGCAAGACGGAGATCTCGTCCGCTCTCGGGATCCTGCTCGGGTGTCCGGTCCTGCAGCCGTCGAAGGTGCAGGACGCGCTGACGCAGCAGACCGGCCCGGTCGCCCCGCGCGACGGGGTGCGCGCGCTCGCCATCGAGACGGTCTGGCGGACCGCGGGGCTCGTCGAGGCGGGCGTCGTGATCGATGCGTCCCTGAGCGGGTCGGATGCAGCCGTCGTCGCCGCCGCGCTTCCGAGCGCAGGATCACCGCGGCTCGTCGAGGTCTGGTGCGCCGGGGCCGGCGAGCCGCTGGGTCTCGCCCCCGTGGTTCGGGTCGACGACGTGGCGACGGTCGACATGGACGCGCTCGTGCAGGAGATCAGCTCGCTGTTCGTGTGAGGCGGCGCGCGCGGCGCCGAACCCCCGAGCGTCGGCGGCACCCCCGCGGAACCGGGTGCCCGCGACGGACGGGGGTGCGGGCCGGGAGCGGGGCGGGCCGGCTAGCTGCCGCTCGCGCCCAGGGCCCCGGTCACGTAGCGGAGGGCCTCCGCGGGCGTGACGCCGAGCTTCGCGACGCGGTCCGCGTACGCGCGCGCCGCCTCCTGGGCCTGCTGTGCGGCAGCGTCGCCCTGCGGCCGGACGACCGTCCCGTTGCGGCCGCGCGTCTCGACGAGGCCGTCCGCCTCGAGCTCGCGGTAGGCCCGGGCGACCGTGTTGGGTGCCAGGCCGAGGTCCTCGGCCAGGCGCCGGACCGTCGGCAGTCGCACACCGGCAGCGAGGGCGCCGGAGCGCACCTGCTCCGTGATCTGCACGCGGAGCTGCTCGAACGGCGGGGTGGCGGAGCGGGGGTCGAGGGTGATCACCGGGCGGTGGCTCCTGCCGGGTCGGCGGCGGCCGCGATCCTGCGCGCCTCTTCGTCGGGAGTGCGACGGCGCGCACCCGGCCAGAGCTCGTCGAGGAAGCGTCGCCGGTCGGCACGGAAGACGAACGAGAGCAGGACGAAGCCGGCGGCACCGATGAGCGCCGGGAAGAGCGCGAACGCGGAGACGCCCGAGAGGTCGGGCCGGATGACCGCGTAGGCACCCCCGAGGGCGAGGCTCTGGAGCGGGCCGACGAGGAGGTCGCGCAGGGTCTCCGAGCGGAGGGCGTCGTCCCAGACGAGCTCGTCGGTGTCGACCGCCGGGCGACCGCGGCGGACGACGCGGCGGCCGAGGACCTCGGAGGCGACCAGCCCGGCCAGCGCGACGCCGACCAGGGCCACGCACGGCGCCAGGGAGGCGACCTGGTCGGGGCGTTCGCCGAGAGCGACGATCGCGACGGCGGAGGCGGCGAGGACGAGGAGCGCCCAGGCGCCGATCCGGAGGCCGGGGCGGACGAAGGCGCTGACGCCCGGGGCGGTCAGGCGCGCGACCCGGGGGCGGTCGTCGCGGGCCGACGCAGACCGGAGCGACGCCCAGGCGGCGCCCCAGGAGTATCCGATCGAGACCGCGCCGAGCACCGCGTACATCTGCACGACGGTGAGGCCGTCGTCTGTGCGCGGCGTCGCCGATCCGATCGAGACGCCCGCGAGGCTGAGCCCGGCCAGCGACACCGCCAGAGCGAGGAGGGCGCCGACGCAGGCGGCTCGGCTCCTCAGGGCGACGCGCGCTTCGACCGACGCGGCGAGATCGGCCGGGACGCCGAGGCCGACCCTCGTACCGAGCCTCCTCGCCAGCCACGCTCGGTGGTCGGGAATGAGGGTCAGCGCGAGCGCGACCGCGAAGACGACCGCTCCCCAGAGGAAGACGAACTCGAGCATGTGCATCACCGGACCCCCTGTTTTTGTACTGCCTATTGTCGCAAGTGTCTGCGACAAAGACAAGGGGCGCAGGAGGAGGGACTCCGGGGGGGCTCCGGCTACTTCTTGCCCTGGGCGGCCACCGCAGCAGCCCCGGCGGCAGCAGCCTCGGGGTCGAGGTAGGCCGCCGGCCCCGTCGGACGGAAGTCGTCGTCGAGCTCGTAGACGAGCGGGATGCCGGTCGGGATGTTGAGCTCGGCGATGTCGTCGTCGGAGATGCCGTCGAGGTGCTTCACGAGAGCGCGGAGCGAGTTGCCGTGGGCGGTGACGAGCACCGTCTTCCCGGCCGCGAGGTCTTTGGTGATGTCGCTCTCCCAGTAGGGCAGCATGCGCTCGATCACGAGCTTCAGCGACTCCGTGCGCGGGGCGTCCGCACCGAGGTCGGCGTAGCGCTCGTCGTGCGCCTGCGACCACTCGCTGTCGTCGTCGAGGACGGGCGGCGGCACGTCGAACGAGCGACGCCAGGTCTGGAACTGCTCGGGGCCGTACTCCTCGAGCGTCTGAGCCTTGTCTTTGCCCTGCAGCGCGCCGTAGTGGCGCTCGTTGAGGCGCCACGAGCGCTTGACCGGGATCCAGAGGCGGTCGGCCTCCTCGAGGGCGAGGTCGGCGGTCTGGATGGCGCGCGTGAGGAGCGACGTGTAGAGGATCTCGGGCTTCAGGCCGGAGTCGCGCAGCAGCTCGCCGGCGCGCTTGGCCTCGCCGCGCCCGACCTCGCTCAGGCGGACGTCGACCCACCCGGTGAAGAGGTTCTTCTGGTTCCACTCGCTGTTGCCGTGCCGGAGGAGGATGAGGGTCGAAGTCATGCTGCGATCCTATCGCCGGGCCCTCCGGCGGGATGCTTGACTTGCTCCATGCCCATCGGCCAGGTCACCCGCGGAACCACGGGCACCAACCGGCTCCGCCGGATCGACCGCTGGATCGCCTCGCATCCTGCGTTCCGGCACGCCGCCGACCCGCTCGTCGTCGACCTGGGCTACGGGGCCAGCGCCACGACCCCGCTCGAGCTGCACCACCGGCTGGCGAGGATCCGGCCGGACGTGGAGGTCGTCGGCATCGAGATCGAGCCGTCGCGCGTCGCTCTGGCGTCGCTGTCGGCGGTGCCGGGCGTCTCGTTCCGTCTCGGCGGGTTCGAGGTGCCGCTGGCGCCCGCCGACGAGCGGGCGGGGCGGCGGCCGGCCGTGATCCGGGCGCTGAACGTCCTGCGCCAGTACGACGAGTCGGAGGTCGCCGAGAGCTGGGCGCTCATGACCTCGCGGCTCGCACCCGGCGGGGTGCTCGTCGAGGGCACCTGCAACGAGGTCGGCCGGGTCGCGAGCTGGGTCGACGTCACCGCCGAAGGGCCGCAGACGTTCACCGCCTCTCTGCGGCTGGCGTCGCTGGAGTCGCCGTCGATCGTGGCGGAGCGGCTGCCGAAGGCGTTGATCCACCACAACGTGGAGGGCGAGCCGGTGCACGCGTTCCTCCGCGACCTCGACCGGCACTGGCGGTACAACGCCGGCCTCGCCGTGTACTCGCCGGTGCAGCGGTGGGTGGCGACGGTGTCGGCGCTCCGCGACGAGGGGTGGCCGGTGCTGCACGGGCGGTCGAGGTGGCGGCTCGGCGAGATCACCGTGCCGTGGCGGGCGGTCGCGCCGCTGTCGTAGCTCGAGCGAGTCGGACGGCTGGGTCGGAACGGCGGAGTCGGACGGCGGAGTCGGACGGCGTGGCTAGACCGGCGCGAGACGCGACCTCGCGTCGTCGTGCGGCAGGCCCGTCGCCATCAGCAGGTCGATCACGAGCGGCCGCAGCATCAGCACGAGCACCGTCTCGCTCACGGGAGCCCCGGGCAGCACGACGGCCGGATCGAGCCGCCGGGCGACGGCGACGAGGGCGTCCTGGGCGGTCGGCCGGTGCTCGACCGAGACGAACGACCTCCCGAGCACCTCGACCGCCGCCGCGATGCCCGCCACGAGGTCGGCCAGCTCGGGCCGGCGGCGGCCGTCGCCGATGGTCGTGTCGATCCGGCGTGCGACCACCCGCAGGTTCCTGACCGCGAGGTCGAGATAGCGCAGGATCACGGCCTCCCCCGCGACGACCGGGAGCCTCCGCCGGAGGAACGGCGACAGCCGAGACACCGAGACCGCCGTCTCGAGCGTGGCCGCCCAGTCGTCGAGCAGCGGCTGCGTCGCGCGGAGCCGGTCGAGCGCCGCGTCGGCCTGGCGGACGTCGTCGTGCCGCAGCGCCAGCACGAGCGAGGCCAGCGCGGGCTCGAGCTCGGCGAAGAGGCGCCGGGCGTCGGCGCGGGCGAGCCCGACCGGGTCGCGGGGCACGAGCGCCGTGATCACGAGGGCGACGACGCCCCCGGCGAGACCGTCGAGGGAGCGGGTGAACGGACCCCCGGCAGGATCGGGCAGCAGCATCACGAACATCGACTGCGTCGCCGCCGCGACCGCGAACGCGCTGCTCGCCGAGAAGAACCGCGCGATCACGAGGGCGGCGAACAGCACCACCCCGAACTGCCAGAACCCCTTGCCGATCACGAGCAGCAGGAGCTCGCTGAGCGCGATGCCGGTCACGACGCCGACCGCGTTCTCGAGGACCCGTCGGGGCCTGGCGTCGCGAGCGAAGCCGAGCGAGGAGATCGTCACGGTGACGGCGAGCACGGGAGCGGCGTGCCCGAATCCGAAGCGGCCGATCGAGTAGGCGATGCCGGCGGCCAGCACGATCTGGACGACCGCCGGCAGAGACGTGCGGACGCGCTCGAGGGCCTGCCGGACGTCGAACGCGGCGAGGCCCGGGCCGGGACTCACCTCAGCGCCGGACGCCGCCCAGGCGCGGGAGGCGGGGGACGCCCGCCGCAGCACCGGCCTCCGGCGGCACGACGACCTCCTGCGCGGCCGCGACCACGGTGTCGTCGGCCAGCACCGTCAGAGGGGCGTCGACGGGGACGCTCCGCTTGATGACGGCCAGCGCGATCGGCCCCAGCTCGTAGTGGACGGCGCTCGAGGTGACCTCGCCGACCACGACGGTCTCGCCGAGCTTCGCGCTCACGGCCGAGACCTCGGCACCGTGGGCCGGCAGCACGTTGTCGGACCCGTCGAGGTGGAGCAGGACGAGCCGCCTCGGCGGGTGTCCGAGGTTGTGGACCTTCGCGACCGTCTCCTGCCCGCGGTAGCAGCCCTTGTCGAGGTGCACCGCGCTCCGCAGCCAGTCGAGCTCGTGCGGGATCGTCCGCTCGTCGGTCTCGGTGCCGAGCCGCGGACGCCAGGCCGCGATGCGGAGCGCCTCGAGGGCGAGCGCACCCCCAGCGGGGATCTCGGAGGCGGCGACGGCGGCCAGGCCCTCGGCGGTGACGAGGGTCTCGCGGTAGGTCCAGTCGGCACCGGGGTGCGAGGCCTCGTCGGCGTACGAGACTCCCCCGACGGCGACCTCCCGCCACGGGTCGACCCAGACGAGCGGGACGCCCGCAGGATCGGCGGCCGGCAGCGACAGGTCGGCGAACGACCCGAGCACGGCGAGGTCGGCGCTGCGGTCGGCGACCTCGACGCGGAGCATGAAGCGCATGCGGTCGAGCCACGCGGCGAGCGGCTCGGCCGAGGCCGCCTCGACGAGGAGCCAGGCGGTCTCGCCGTCGTCGAGGACGCCGGCGGCGTGCTCGACGCGGCCGGAGGGGTCGAGCAGGAGCGTCTCGGTGGAGATGCCGGGGGCGAGGCGCTTGAGCGACTGGCTGGTCAGCGAGTCGAGCCACGACAGGCGGTCGGGCCCGGTGACCGTGACGATGCCTCTCGACGGCACCTGGACCACGGAGGATCCTGCGCTCAGCGACCGCTGCTCGATCAGGGGGTTGCCGTAGTGGGACGCGACGCCGGTCGCCTCGTCGAGTACGAAGCCCGGTCGCGCTGCGAAGGGCGTGCGGTCGTCAGTCGACACGGGCGAGCCGCCCCGACGCGTGGGTGCGGAGCTCGTTGCCGTAGGCGGCGATGTCCCAGGCCCAGAGCAGGTGGTTCTCGACCAGCCCGTACATGCGGGTGGCGGCCGAGTACTCCTTCGCGTTGCTCGAGCGGAGCACCGCGTCGGTGGCGAGGTCGATGCGCGGACCCTTCACCCGACCGAGATAGAGCTCGTTGACGCCCGAGGGGTGCACGAGCGACACCTCGATGTTGAAGCCGTCGTCGGGGGTCCGCAGGATCTCGACGGCGCGCGGCGTCGTGAACGGCTGGACGCCGACTCCCGGCAGCATGCCCGGGCCGCGATCGCCCTCCTCGGCGGGACGGTCGAGCCGCCAGTACCCGGTCTCGCTGGCGAGCGGCGTGTGCTTCTCGTCGAGGAGCCACGAGTACGAGCTGTAGTTGAGGAACGGCAGGCCGTCGTGGCTGAAGCTCACGCGCTGGCCGAACTCGTGGGTGCGACGCGACTCGTCGTCGTCGCCGACCTTGTAGTCGACGACCCCGGTGCCCTCCCAGACGCCCAGGAGCCACGACAGAGGGACGATCTCTGCCGGGAGATCGGTGGGGATCTCGATCATGGAGGTCTAGCGCTGGCCCTTGAACAGCTTGACCAGGACGGTCACGGCCACGAAGGCGATGCAGAGGGAGGCCAGCACGAGCAGGCCGATGTAGAACATCTCGAGGGGGAGCAGCGAGTCCATGGAGAGAGCTTACCTCTCGGACTTCAGAGCGAGAGCAGAGACAGGATGCCCGTGGCGAGCCCCAGGACGACCAGGCTGCCGGCGAGGCTGAGCATCGCGCGGTCGACGAGGCCGTCTTTCTCGCGGGTCGCGAGCTGGACGCAGAAGGTCAGGAGGATCGTGGCGCCGAGGACCAGCGGCAGCCACACCAGGAAGCTGTCTCCGTGCGTCGTGACGCCGACGACGACGGCGCCGACGACCGCCGCGAACCACACCGGCAGGGTCGTCGCGAGGCGCAGTCGCTCTCGTCTGGTCTTGGTCTCCACGGGTTCATCATCCCCTACGCGGCAGCCGTTGCCCACCCGCTAGGGTTAGCGGGGCGAATTCGCTGTACCGGTAGAATCGCCGAAAGTCCATCTACTGGAGGTCGTGTGGCGCAGCTCTTGGTCCTGACCTCCGCCGCAACGCCCGACGTGCTCCCGGCCCTAGCGCTGCTCAGTCACCGGACCCGCCAGATCCCCGCCGAGCCCGCTCACCTGGTCAATGCCCCGTCGAGCGATCTGATCTTCGTCGACGCGCGTACCGACCTCGCCAGCGCGAAGGCGCTCTGCAAGATCCTCCGCACGACCGGCGTGACCGTCCCGCTGGTCCTCGTCCTGACCGAGGGCGGCCTGACCGCGGTGAACTCCGAGTGGGGCGTCGACGACGTCATCCTGGAGTCGGCCGGTCCGGCCGAGGTCGACGCCCGGATCCGCCTCGTCACCGGGCGCCTCGCCCAGAGCCAGTCGGGCAGCAAGATCCAGGCCTCCGGCGTCGTCATCGACGAGGCCAGCTACTCGGCCAAGGTGCACGGCCGCCCGCTCGACCTCACCTTCAAGGAGTTCGAGCTCCTCCGCTTCTTCGCCACGCACCCGTCGCGCGTCTTCACTCGCGAGCAGCTGCTGAGCGAGGTGTGGGGCTACGACTACTTCGGCGGCACCCGCACCGTCGACGTGCACGTGCGGCGTCTCCGCGCGAAGCTCGGCGACCTCGAGTCGCTCATCGGCACCGTCCGGAACGTCGGTTACCGCTTCAACGTGTACGACGACGACCAGCCGAGGCCGCAGTGACCGACGCCGACCGTCCGAGCGATGTCGGGGCCCCCGACCGCAGCGGCGCGGTGGCCGCCGACCTGCTCCGGCCCCTGACCGCCGAGGCGACCGCGCACGACGGCACTCCCCCGTTCTCCGACCAGGCGCTCGTCGACGCGCGCTCGGGTCAGGCGACGGTCGTGGGCGACGGCGACGCGGCCGCGATCCTGCGACCCGACCAGGGCGAGGCCGAGCTCGTCGTGCGACCGGCCGTCCGGCGGGCCGGGCTCGGCACGATCCTGCTCCGCACGGTCGTCGAGGTGACCGAGGGGCCGCTCGCGATCTGGGCGCACGGAGACCACCCCGGTGCCCGCCGGCTGGCCGACGCGTTCGGCTTCGAGGCCACGCGCCGCCTCCTGCAGCAGCGGGCAGCGGTCGCCGCCGACGCTCCCGCGCCCGCGCTCCCCGACGGCGTCTCGGTCCGGCCGTTCCGTCCCGGCGTCGACGAGGCCGCCTGGCTCGACCTCAACGCCCGCGCCTTCGCCTCGCACCCCGAGCAGGGCTCCCTCACGCTCCTCGACCTCGAGGCCCGCGAGGGCGACGACTGGTTCGACCCCGACGACTTCCTGCTCGTCCGGCACGGCGACGACCTCGTGGCGTTCTGCTGGCTGAAGGTCCAGCACGGCGAACCGGGCGAGTTCTACGCGGTGGGCGTCGATCCTGCGCGACAGGGGCAGCACCTCGGCGGCCTGGCGGTCGACGCGGGGCTCCACCGCCTCGCCGAGCGCGGTCTCGAGACGGCCTCGCTCTACGTCGAGGGCGACAACGCCCCCGCGCTCCGCCTCTACGCGGCCCGCGGATTCACCGACCACGCAGTCGACGTGCAGTACACGCTCGCGCGCTGACCCGAGCCGCTCGGCCGCCTGTCTCCGCAACGCCCGGCCCCCTCACAGGTCCGCGGGAGTGGAGTGAAGGTCCACTCGACGTCAGGAAGCCCCATGAATCCCATCAAATTCGTCCACGACCTCGGCTTCCGCAGCGAGCACGCCTACATCGGCGGCTTCGCGTCGATTGTCATCGCCCTGTTCGCCTGGCTCGTGTCGCGCGGCAAGAAGTCGGACGACCGCGCCCAGTCCGACCGCTGGGGCATCTTCATCGGCCACTGGGCCCCCACCTTCTTCGCCATCGGCCTCGCGCTCAAAGAAGAGGAGTGACTCACAGCCCCTCGGGGCTCCAGGAGTTACCAACAGTTCACGCGGGACGGTCCGCCGGGCTCGGCCCGGGTGGCAGGATTGAGCAATGGACAGCGACGCATACGTCGACGGCGCAGCCGTCACGAACGACCTGATCGACGACTTCGACGACATCGTCACGTTCGACGACGACGGCTCGCTCCCGGCCGACCGCTACCTCGACCGCGAGATCAGCTGGCTGGCGTTCAACCAGCGGGTCCTCGAGCTCGCCGAAGACCCCGAGACCCCGCTGCTCGAGCGCGCCAACTTCCTGGCCATCTTCGCCAGCAACCTCGACGAGTTCTTCATGGTCCGCGTCGCGGGTCTCAAGCGCAGGATCGCCACCGGCCTCGCCGTGCCGACGAACGTCGGCAGGGCTCCGGTCGACGTCCTCGCCTCGATCAACGCCAAGGCGTACGAGCTCCAGAAGCGCCACGCGCGGGCGTTCAGCCACTCCGTGAAGCCCGACCTCGACACCGCCGGCATCCACATCGAGATGTGGTCCGACCTGGCCGAGGCCGACCGCGAGCGGATGAACGACGTCTTCTCGACGCAGATCTTCCCCGTGCTCATGCCGCTGGCCGTCGACCCGGCGCACCCGTTCCCCTACATCTCCGGCCTCTCGCTCAACCTCGCGGTGCGGGTCCGCAACCCCAAGACCGAGAAGCAGGAGTTCGCGCGCCTCAAGGTGCCGCAGGTCCTGCCGCGCTTCGTCCAGCTCCCCGACGACAACAGCGGGCGCCTGCGCTTCATCCCCCTCGAAGACCTGATCGCCAACCACCTCCAAGACCTGTTCCCGGGCATGGAGGTCAACGAGCACCACGTCTTCCGCGTCACCCGCAACGAAGACGTCGAGATCGACGAGGACGAGTCGGAGAACCTCATCCAGGCTCTCGAGAAGGAGCTGCTCCGGCGCCGCTTCGGTCCGCCGATCCGGCTCGAGATCACTGAAGACATGGACCCGGTGACGCTCGAGCTCCTCGTCCGCGAGCTCGACATCACCGACCAGGAGGTGTACCGGCTCCCGGCCCCCCTCGACCTGGCCGGCCTCTTCGAGGTCGCCAAGATCGCGCGCCCCGAGCTGCACTACCCCAAGCACCTGCCGACCACGGCCGTGCAGCTGCTCCCGACCGAGCCGAACACCCCGCCCGACATCTTCGCGAGCATCGCGCGCCGCGACGTCCTCGTGCACCACCCCTACGAGTCGTTCGCGACCAGCGTCCAGGCGTTCCTCGAGCAGGCCGCGACCGACCCCAACGTCCTGGCGATCAAGCAGACCCTCTACCGCACCTCCGGCGACAGCCCCATCATCGAGGCGCTGATCGACGCGGCCGAGGCGGGCAAGCAGGTGCTCGCCCTCGTCGAGATCAAGGCGCGCTTCGACGAGCAGAACAACATCACCTGGGCCCGCAAGCTCGAGAAGGCCGGCGTCCACGTGGTCTACGGCCTCGTCGGCCTCAAGACGCACTGCAAGCTCGCGCTCGTCATCCGCCAGGAGAAGGGCGGGAGGCTCCGCCACTACACGCACATCGGCACGGGCAACTACAACCCGAAGACGAGCCGGATCTACGAAGACCTCGGCCTGTTCACCGCCGACGACCAGGTCGGCAAAGACGTGACCCGCCTGTTCAACGAGCTGTCGGGCTACGCGATCGAGAAGAAGTTCAAGCGCCTCCTCGTCGCGCCACTCCACCTCCGCAAGGGCCTCGTCAAGCGCATCGCCGTCGAGGCCGAGAACGCCCGCGCCGGCAAGCCCTCGGGCATCCGGATCAAGATCAACTCGATGGTCGACGAGGAGATCATAGACGCGCTCTACCACGCGAGCAACGCCGGCGTGCCGATCGACATCTGGGTGCGCGGCATCTGCTCTCTCAAGGCCGGGCTCCCCGGGCTCAGCGAGAACATCCGCGTGCGCTCCATCCTCGGCCGCTACCTCGAGCACTCGCGCCTGTTCTCGTTCCTCAACGACGGCGACCCCCAGGTCTACATCGGGAGCGCCGACATGATGCACCGCAACCTCGACCGCCGCGTCGAGGTCCTGGTGCGACTCGTGCAAGAAGACCACCTGCGCGAGATCGACGCCCTGTTCGATCTCGCCATGTCGCCCGAGACGTCCTCCTGGCACCTCGAGCCCGACGAGACCTGGGTCCGCCACGCGCACGCCGACGACGGCACGAGCCTCGCCGACATGCAGGACGGCCTCATGCGGCAGATCAGCAAGAGAAGGCGTTCGACCCGGTGACGGCGAAGCGACCACAGACGACGACCGTGCGGGCGAGCACCGTCGTGGCGGCGGGGGCCGTGTGCTGGCGTCTCGTCGAGGGCAGGGTGCGGGTCCTCCTGATCCACCGGGAGTACAACCACGACGTGTCGCTGCCGAAGGGCAAGGTCGATCCTGGCGAGGCCACGCCGCAGACCGCCGTGCGCGAGGTCTTCGAGGAGACCGGCTACCGCATCACCCTCGGGGCGCCGCTCGGCACCGCCGAGTACCTCCTGCCCGGCGGCCGCGACAAGGTCGTCCACTACTGGGCGGCCGAGGTGACCGACGAGGCATTCGCCGAGGCAGGGTCGTTCAAGCCGAACAGCGAGGTCCAGGCGATCGAGTGGGTGCCGGTCGCCAAGGCCCGCGACCAGCTCACCTACGAGCGCGACGCCGAGGTGCTCGACCGGTTCGCCGACCGCGTCGCCGCCGACCAGACCCGCACGTTCGCGCTCGTCGCCCTCCGGCACGCCAAGGCGCTCGCGCCGTCCGAGTGGCAGGGCGTCGACGCCACGCGGCCCCTGCAGCCGGCGGGTCGCAAGCAGGCCAAGACGATCGCCCCGGGAATCGCCGCCTGGCATCCTGAGCGGATCATCGCGAGCACCGCCGCGCGCTGCCTCGCGACCGTCGAACCCCTGTCGCTTGCGTCGCACGTCGGGGTCAAGCAGACCGACGCGATCAGCCAGGACGCCTTCGAGGCCGGCACCGAAGACGTCGCCTCCGTCGTCAAGAAGCGCCTCAAGAAGCGCGTGAACGCCGTGCTCTGCAGCCACGGGCCGGTCCTGCCCGCGATCATCCGCGAGATCTCGGCGCAGACCAAGGGCGGCCACCGCCTCGACCTCCGTCGGTACTCCGACCTCGGCACAGCCGAGTACACGGTCCTCCACATCGCCCGAGCCGACGGCACCCTCGTCGCCGTCGAGACGCACGGGCCCGCCGCCTAGCGGCCGGAAACCCGCGAGGCCAGCCCTCCGTCCTACCCGAGCGCCGGGGATCGACCGTGATCCCCGGCGCTTGTTCTCTTCTCGTTCACCTCGCGTTCACCGGTACCGACAATCGTCGTTAACGCGCGGCCGTAGCCTCGCTCGCGGGTCAGCACCGGCCCAGTCCAGCATCACCTGTCTCACAAAGACGACTACGACCTCCCCGAAGGGAAATCCGTGATTATCAAGCGAGTTGGCAGCATCGCCGCCATCGCCATCGTGGGCGCACTGGCGCTCTCGTCCTGCGCATCCAACGAGGCCGCTCCGTCCAGCAGCGGATCCGCCTCCTCCAGCAAGGCCGTCTCCGGCACCATCAACGGCATCGGCTCGTCCGCGCAGGGCGTCGCCGAGACCACCTGGGCCGCCGGCTTCCAGACCGCGAACCCCGACGCGACGGTCAACTACGACCCGCAGGGCTCCGGCGCCGGCCGCACCTCCTTCATCTCGGGTGCCGCGAACTTCGCCGGCTCCGACGCCGCCCTGAGCGACGACGAGCTCAAGTCGACCTTCGCCGGCTGCGCCGCGGGCTCGAAGGCCGTCGACCTCCCCGTCTACATCTCCCCGATCGCGATCGCGTACAACGTCTCCGGCGTGACCGACCTCACCCTCGACGCCGACTCCATCGCCGGCATCTTCAAGGGCACCATCAAGAAGTGGAACGACGCGGCGATCACCAAGCTGAACCCCGACGCGAAGCTCCCCGACGCCGCCATCACGGTCGTGCACCGCTCCGACGACTCGGGCACCACGTTCAACTTCACGCAGTACCTCGCCAGCCAGGCCAAGTCGACCTGGACCGCCGAGGCGTCGCAGACGTTCCCCTTCAAGGTGGGCGACGCGGCCAAGGGCACCTCGGGTGTCGCTGACGCGGTGAAGAACTCCACCAACAGCGTCACCTACATCGACGAGTCCGGCGCCGGCGACCTCGCCATCGCCAAGCTCATGGTCGGTGGCACCGCCACCAAGATCAGCGCCGACGGTGCTGCCGCCGTCGTCGCCAAGTCGCCGCTCGTCACGGGCCGCGAGTCGAACGACCTGGCCATCAACATCGACCGCACCCTCACCGACAAGGGCGACTGGCCGATGGTCCTGGTCAGCTACCTGATCGCCTGCGACACCTACAAGGACGCCAAGGTCGGCAAGGTCGTCAAGGCCTACGCCACCTACGCCGCGAGCTCGGAGGGCCAGAAGGCCGCCGCCGCTCAGGCCGGTTCCGCGCCGCTGACCGACAAGCTGTCGGCCGACGTCGCGACCGCCGCCGCCACCATCAAGTAACACCAGCACCGACCGGTCCGGGTCGCGGTCGAACGCCGCGACCCGGACCGCCTCTGCTTCACCCGCTGTCTCACCCCGGCAGCGCCCCGGTTCCACCAGCACCACCACCCGACCAGTCATGCGGCCCCCGGGCCAGAGCAGGAATCCACTCCATGACCGCAACCGCGGAACGCCCCACCCCGACACCCGGAAGCCCCAGAGCCGTGGTCCGGCTGGGCGACCGGGTCTTCTCGCTCGCGACGGTCATCTCGGGGTCGCTGATCCTGGCCGTCCTGGTCGCGGTCGCAGCCTTCCTCGTCGTGCAGAGCCTGCCCGCCCTCTTCGCGACGAAGGGGCAGATCCCCAACCAGGCGACGAGCTTCTGGTCGTACGTCGGCCCGCTCGTCTTCGGCACCGTCTGGGCCGCCATCCTGGCCCTGATCATCGCGACCCCCCTGTCGCTCGGGATCGCGCTGTTCATCTCCCACTACGCACCGCGCAGGATCGCCGCCGTCCTCGGCTACATCATCGACCTGCTCGCTGCCGTGCCCAGCGTCGTCTTCGGCCTCTGGGGCGTCCTGGTCCTGGCCCCGTTCATCCAGCCGTTCTACAACACGCTGGTCGACAAGCTGGGCTGGATCCCGCTCTTCGCCGGCCCCGTGTCCGGCACCGGCAAGACGATCCTGACGGCCGCCATCGTGCTCGCCGTCATGTGCCTGCCGATCATGACCGCGGTCATGCGCGAGATCTTCCTGCAGGCGCCGGTGCTCCACGAGGAGGCGGCGCTGGCCCTCGGGGCGACCCGCTTCGAGATGATCCAGATGGCGGTCCTGCCGTTCGCCCGCTCGGGCATCGTCTCGGCCGTCATGCTCGGCCTCGGCCGCGCCCTCGGCGAGACCCTGGCGATCGCGATCGTGCTCTCGCCGGCCACCGTCATCAACGTGTTCCTGCTCACGTCGCAGAACCCGAACACCATCGCCGCGAACATCGCCCTGCAGTTCAACGAGGCGCAGGGCGTGGGGCTCAACACCCTCATCGCGTCGGGCCTGATCCTGTTCGTCATCACGCTGCTGGTCAACATGGCCGCGCGCTTCGTCGTCAACCGCCGCAAGGCCTTCTCGGGAGCCAACTGATGTCGGTCGCCGTGCGCCCCACCCGCGCCTCCTCCACGAACACCCTCACCGCCGGCAAGCTGCCGAAGCTCGCCCCGTGGGGCCTGCTCATCATCAGCTGGGCGATCTTCATCGTCGTCTTCCTGCTCCTGAAGGCCTCCGGCACGACCGCCGACTTCAACATCGTCGGGGCCCTCTTCTTCGGCACCGTGCTGTTCGACATCCTGATCGTCGTCGTCTCGATGGTCGTCGAGGGCGGACGCAAGGCGAAGGACCGCCTGGTCACCTCGCTCGTCACCACCGCCTTCATCGTGACGCTGCTGCCGCTCGTGTCGCTCGTCTACACGGTGCTGTCGCGCGGTGTCGCGCGCTTCGACGCGGCCTACTTCAACGAGTCGATGCGCAACGTCATCGGCGTCGGCGGCGGTGCCCTCCACGCGATCGTCGGGACCCTCGAGATCACCGCGTTCGCGGCCCTGATCTCGATCCCGATCGGTCTGCTGACCTCGGTCTACCTCGTCGAGTACGGCCGCGGCCGCCTGGCACGCGCCATCACCTTCTTCGTCGACGTGATGACGGGCATCCCCTCGATCGTCGCGGGCCTGTTCGCCTTCGCGCTCTTCTCGCTGTTCCTCGGCCCCGCGTTCCGCGCCGGCGTCGTCGGCTCGATCGCGCTCAGCGTCCTGATGATCCCCGTGGTCGTCCGCTCGAGCGAGGAGATCCTGAAGATCGTCCCGAACGAGCTGCGCGAGGCGAGCTTCGCCCTCGGCGTGCCGAAGTGGCTGACGATCATCAAGATCGTCCTGCCGACCTCGATCGCCGGTCTCACGACGGGCGTCATGCTCGCGATCTCCCGCGTCATCGGCGAGACCGCACCGCTGCTGCTCACGACCGGCTTCACGACGAGCATGAACTACGACCTGTTCAACGACCGCATGATGACGCTGCCCGTGTTCGTCTACACGCAGTACGCGAACCAGGGGCCGGATGCCACGCCGTTCGTCGAGCGCGCCTGGACCGGCGCCCTCGTGCTGATCCTGATCGTGATGGCCCTCAACCTGCTCGCCCGCCTCATCGGCCGGCTCTTCTCCCCCAAGCTCAGCCGCCGCTGATCCGGCCGCTCCCCCGAACCGCTCCTCCGAAAAGGAACCACGTGTCCAAGCGCATCGAAGTCAAAGACCTGAACGTCTACTACAGCAAGTTCCGCGCCGTCGAAGACGTCAACATCACGATCGAGCCCCGCACCGTCACCGCCTTCATCGGGCCGTCGGGCTGCGGCAAGTCGACGTTCCTGCGCACGCTCAACCGCATGCACGAGGTGATCCCGGGCGCCTACGTCGAGGGCGAGGTGCTGATCGACGGCAACGACCTCTACGCGCAGGGCGTCGACCCGGTGCTCGTCCGCCGCCAGGTGGGCATGGTGTTCCAGCGCCCGAACCCGTTCCCGACGATGTCGATCCGCGAGAACGTGCTCGCCGGCGTCAAGCTCAACAACCGCCGCATCTCGAAGACCGAGGCCGACGACCTCGTCGAGAAGTCGCTCCTCGGGGCCAACCTCTGGAACGAGGTCAAAGACCGCCTCGACAAGCCGGGCTCCGGCCTCTCCGGCGGCCAGCAGCAGCGCCTCTGCATCGCGCGCGCCGTCGCGGTCTCGCCCGACGTGATCCTGATGGACGAGCCCTGCTCAGCACTCGACCCGATCTCGACGCTCGCGATCGAGGACCTCATCGAGGAGCTCAAGCAGGACTACACGATCGTCATCGTCACCCACAACATGCAGCAGGCGTCGCGTGTCAGCGACAAGACGGCGTTCTTCAACATCGCCGGCACCGGCAAGCCCGGCAAGCTCATCGAGTACAACGACACCGCGACGATGTTCTCGAACCCCAGCGTCCAGGCGACCGAGGACTACGTCTCCGGCCGCTTCGGTTGATCGACGGCGGGTCGCCCTGGCGGCCCGCTCGCTCGCGCGGCATCGCCCGCCCACGGCGAAGGCCCCGTACCTCTCGGAGGTACGGGGCCTTCGTCGTGCCGGCGCAGTGCGGTGGTGAGGCGCAGGGCCGTAGGTCGGTGCCGGGTCAGGCACTCTCGAGAGCGACGACCGGCTTCGAGGTGGGCTGCTTGGAACCGCCCTGGGGCTCGATCGTGATGCCGACGGTGTCGCCCTTCACGAGGTCGCCCTGGAGCACCTGGGTGACCGTGTTGGAGGACGCCTGGACGGTGCCGGCCGACTTGATGCTGCCGCCCTTGATGTACCAGAGCTGGTAGGTCTTCGAGTCGGGCAGGGCCGAGACGCCGTCGAGGACGACGACGGAGCGCTTGAGGTCGTTCGACCAGTAGAGCGAGGCCGTGCCGCCGGTGGAGATGTCGGACGAGGTGTGACGGACGTCGGAGGCGGCGAGGATCTGCGAGGCCTCCGCACTCGTCGTGTCCTGAGCGGTGATGCCGCCGTTCTGCGCCGGCTGGTTGAGCAGGGCGCCGCCGCCGAAGAAGAGACCGGCAGCAGCGGCCGCACCGACCAGCAGGACCGCAGGACGCATGAACCAGCGCTGGCGGGCCAGCGGGATCGGCTCGAGGATCTCGGCGGAGTGCGAGGAGGACCCTGCGGGCGACGCGTCGGCATCGCGGCGGGGGCCGTTATCGTGCGCGTCGAGTCTGGGGAGCTGCGGCGTGGAATCGAGGAGGTCCATGATGCTGGCCCGGAGACCGGCGGAAGGCTGGACGGGTTCGACGGCGCGGCCGAGCAGCAGTGCGGTGTCGTTCAATTCAGCCACCTCCGTTCTGATCTCGTGCGAGCCGGCCATGCGGCTCTCGAATGCTGTTCTCTCGTCATCGCTGAGTGCGTTCAGCGCGTAGGCACCGGACAGGTCGTCGGTGTCGATGTCGCGGGGGCCTGAGCCCGACGTCGAGCCGTGCTTGCTCATGACGCCACTCCTAGTTCGTCGCGCAGACGGATCATTCCGTCGCGCAGTCTCGTCTTGACCGTCCCGATCGGGACGTGCAGCATGCGAGAGACCTCGCTGTGCGTGTAGCCGCCGTAGTAGGCGAGTGTGACCGCCTGCCGCTGCAGCTCGGTGAGTCGACCGAGGGCCCGTTCGACCCTCTCGTGCTCGATGCGGATCTCGACCTGCTCGGTGACCGAGTCGTAGTCGGTCTCGAAGTCGCGGATGCCGATCTTGGTGTCGCGGTCGCGGCTCGACTGGCTGGCGCGCACCCGGTCGACCGCTCGGCGGTGGGCCATCGTGAGCATCCAGCTCGCAGCGCCGCCCTTGTTGTGGTCGAAGCGGCTCGCGGTCTGCCAGATCTCGAGGAAGACCTCCTGCGTGACCTCCTCCGACTGGGAGTGGTCTTTGAGGAGGCGCTTGATCAGGCCGAGCACACGCGGGGCCGTCAGGTCGTAGAGCTGAGCGAATGCCTGGCGGTCGCCGTCGGCCACGCGCTCGAGCAGCTCCTCTGGCGAGGAGGCGACGTCGCGGTCGCGCTCGGGGGTGTCGCTGTCTTGGCTCACGAGTTCCAGCATGTCAGGTCGCACCTCCATCCGCACTTCGGTCGCTTGACGCCGTTACCGTGGTGGTCCTCCCGTGCCGAGACCGTCTGGGATGGCAATCACGCCCGGTCGACACGAGAGGCCCACCTCGGTGGACCGGGCACAGGGGCACGATCCGGCGAAGATGCAGATTCCGCGGTGTTTCTCTCGGAAGGTGTTCGGCACCGGTGCCCGGGGGGATTGGAAGTCCGTCGGATTTTCTGCGGGAGGCGCAGGATCGGGGTCGCGCGGCCGTTAAAAGAGAAGCGCCGGGCCGCAGAACGCCTCTCGGCGCGAGGCCGCTCGGAGCGGCGAATTTTGGAGCCCGGGGTTACTGCGGCCCGGCATGCTCTACTGTAGCGACCCGCGGCGGGGTCTTCCCGGGCGTCCGCGCGGAGCGAAATCGGGTTGCGTGGGCGCGCCGGGCGAGTGCGGCGCCCGCCTCAGTCGAGGCTGCCGTCGCGCTCCAGGGCCGCGCAGGCGGTGAGGTCGACGGCGAGCTCCGAGAGGCGGAGGGCCCGTCGGGTCAGCTCGATGGAGCGGTCGGGCTCGATGACGTCGAGGTCGTCGGCCACGGAGGTGGCTCCGGCCGAGGCCAGTCGGCAGAACGCGGCGCCGCGCGCGAGCGCGAGGGCGAAGTCGCCGGCGAAGACCCCGCGCAGGATCTGGTCGGCGAGCTCGAGGATCTCCTCCGGGCTCGCCGGTGCCGGGGCGCCGGCGACGAGCTGGTCGATCGACTCGGTGATCCGGACGCCGCGCTCGAACAGGTAGGTGATGTCGTCGGGGCTCTGGCGGATGACGGCCCGCATGAGGTAGATGCGCCAGAGGGCGCCCGGCAGGCTGTGCGCGGTCGCGCCGGCCCAGAGCTCGGCGAGGGCGTCGATGCCGTTCGCGTCGGTGAACGCCACCAGCCGGTCGAGGATCTCGGGCGTGGGGTCGTTCCGCACGCGGGCGAGCAGGGCGCTGGCCGACTCGTGGGCGACCCGGTGCATGACCGCAGGATCGTCGCCGCCCTTGAACGCCTCGAACTCATGGCCGGAGAACTGCGCGGGACGGTGGAAGTCGCGGGGGCTCATTGCCTCGAGGGTAGTCGCCGCAGCCGCGCCCGCGCCGACTCCGCACGCCTTCCGCCCTTGCTAGGCTTGGGGTCTGCGCGCCCCGTGCGCGCGGGGGCCTCTAGCTCAGTTGGTAGAGCATCGGACTTTTAATCCGTTGGTCGTCGGTTCGAGCCCGACGGGGCCCACGGATGACAGATGGCGCCCTCTCGGGCGCCATCTGTCATTTGTGGGCCCCGTCTCGTCGAGGACCGACCGGGAGTGGGCCCCCGGAGCCGGTCACGACGCGACGCGCCAGCGGCGTGGCGTCCGTGCCCCGGGGATCGAGCCCGACGGGGCCCACCTCACGGGAACGGCGCCGCAGGACGGCAGCGGCACCAGTCCGCGGACTGGCGCGGGTGCCGACGAGCCCCGCCGATCGGGCGTCAAGCCCGCTGCTGCGGCCCCGCCTTCCCGGGCGTCACCTTCGCGGTGTCGGCGACGTCGATCCTGGTCACGCCGGACGGCGACTCCGACACCTCGATGCGCGGGGCGGCGTCCGACTCGTCCGACTTCGGCGCCCGGGTCAGCTGGTCGTGCCGCTTCTCCTCGAACGTCATGCCGTCGGAGTCGGAGCCGGCACCTGAGTCGCTGTCGCTGCTGGTCGGATCGGTCGTGCCGTCGTCGGAGGTCATGCCCCGAGGCTAGAGCAGCCGGCGGCGGTCGGCCTGGGACGGCCGGGGCGGATCCTGCACGGTCGGACGCCCGAGAGCACGGGTGCTGCGCGTCAGGCGGTCGGCCCCGAGTACGTCACGCCCCACGAGCCCATCCAGGTCTCGCCCTCGTCGAGCCAGCGAAGCCCCTCGCCGCTGGCCAGGGCGTTGGCGGGCGCGGTCATCGGCTCGGCGGCGATCGCGAGACCCTTGACGCCGTCGCGCGGGAAGTTCCGCGGCGTGAAGACCTGCACGTAGGGGAACGACTC
Source organism: Frondihabitans peucedani (assembly GCF_039537585.1). Classification (NCBI taxonomy): domain Bacteria; kingdom Bacillati; phylum Actinomycetota; class Actinomycetes; order Micrococcales; family Microbacteriaceae; genus Frondihabitans; species Frondihabitans peucedani. The sequence continues at coordinate 2,281,477 of NZ_BAABAU010000001.1, read as the reverse complement.
GTCTTGCCACATCGTGGTGCTGCTGCCATCGGGCGCGGTGAGGCGGGTGCGGCGGCGACCGTCGTCGTCTTGCGCGATGTCGCGGTAGCCGGCGTCGATGTCGAGGTCGCCGACGAGCGGCGAGTTCCGCAGGTCGAACACGGTGCCGTCGACGGGTGCCGTGCCGACGGGGATGCTTCGCACGTTGGTCTCGAAGCGGGTCGCGGCGTCGAGGGTGACCGTCAGCGTCGCAGGATCGTGCGCCCCCACCCGGAGGAACGGGTGCGACCCGACGGCGAACGGCGCGCGGCCGGGGCCCCGACCGGTGATGGTGTGGGTCACGACGAGGCCGTCCTCGACGAGCTCGTGCCGGACGGTGGTGTCGAGGCGGAACGGGAAGCCGTGCTGCGGGAAGACCGAGGCGGCCTGGGTGACGGCGTGCTCCTCGACCTCGATCGCGCGGTAGGCGGTGTAGCGGAGGAGGCCGTGGCTCGCGTTGCCCTTCGCGACCTCCGTGATGTCGAGCTGCTGGGGCGTGCCGTCGAGGGTCCAGCTGCCGCCATCGACGCGGTTGGGCCACGGCACCAGCGTGATGCCGGCGGCCGAGGGCGGCGTCTCGTGCTCGGCGAAGGTCTCGGCGACGGCCGACCCGTCGACCTCGAGCGCGCGGAGCCCGGCCGCGACCTCGGTCACGATCGCCGTGACGGTGTGGCCGCCGGAGGTCAGACGGAGGTGGTACTGCTCGCCGGTGGGCGGTGCTGTCTCGGTCATGTCGCTTGCTCCTTCGTGGGGCGGTCTCGGTCGTCGTCGGCGTCGGCCTCGATGACGGTCAGGCCGGCCTGCCGGAGCGCACTCACCATCTCGGGCTCGGCTGCGGCGGTGATGAGGCCCTCGAAGCGCTCGAGGGGGCCGATCACGCCGAGGTGCGCCTCCCCCATCTTGCCCCCGTCGGCGACGACGAAGGACCGTTTCGCGACCTTGGCCATCAGCCTCTTGAGATCGGTCTCGGGGAGGTTCACGTTCGTGACGCCGTGCCGGACGTCGACGCCCGTGCAGCCGATGAAGGCGACGTCGGCCGTGATGCCCTCGAGGACCGTCGCCGCCAGGGGGTTCACGAGCGAGTGCTGGAGCGGACGCAGGGTGCCGCCGGTGACGATGACGGTGAACCGCGGCACCAGCTGCTCGAGGGTCAGCGCGATGACGAGGCTGTTGGTGACGACCGTGACCCCAATGAGGTCGGTGCGCTCGAGCAGGGCCTCGGCGATCTGCGTGGTCGTGGTGCCGACGTCGAGCACGACGCACTGCCCGTCGCGGACGAGCGCGGCGGCCCGCCTGCCGATGGCGCGCTTGGCGTCGACGCCGACGGTCTCGACCTCCTCGAACGAGCGCTCGACCGGCGACTGCTCGACCGACATCGCGCCGCCGTGGACCCGCACGAGGCGTCCGAGCGACGCCAGCGCGTCGAAGTCGCTGCGGATCGTCACCTCGGAGGTGCCGAGCTCGCGGGCCAGGTCGGTCGTCCGGGCGAAGCCGTGCGACTCGACGACCGCGACGATGCGGTCGCGCCGTCTCGAGGGCGGCACGGCAGCCGGAACCCCGGCGGGCGCAGGATGCTCGGACCGACTGGATTCCATTCGTCCAGTTTCGTATACTTTCATTTGCTTTCGCAATCCCAACACCCTCTCCGGAAGAGTGCTCCATGAATCAGATCGTCAAACGGTCGACCACCCTCGCGGACGGCCGCGAGCTCATCTACTTCGACGACGCCGACACGACGCTGTCGCCGGAGCGGAAGCCCGACCTCCGCGCTCTCGACCCTCGGCCCGAGACCGCGACGATGCGGCAGGACGTCCTCACGGGCGAGTGGGTGTCGATCGCCGCGTCGCGGCAGAACCGGGCGTTCCTGCCCCCCGCCGAGCTCGACCCGCTCGCGCCGGCGTCGGCGACGAACCCGTCCGAGATCCCCGACGTCTACGACGTGGCCGTGTTCGAGAACCGCTCGCCGTCGTTCGGCCCGCTGCTGCCGGGCGTGCCCGACGCTCCGGCGGGGCTCGACGGCGCACAGGATCTCGACGCCCCGCAGGGTCTCGACGATCTCCGCACCCTCGGCCTCGGCCGCACCCGCACCTCCGTCGGCCGCTGCGAGGTCATCTGCTTCAGCCCCGAGACGTACGGCTCGTTCGCGAGCCTCTCCGAGTCGCGGGCCCGCACCGTCGTCGAGGCCTGGGCCGACCGCACCGAGGCGCTCAGCGCGCTGCCCGGCATCCAGCAGGTGTTCCCGTTCGAGAACCGCGGCGAGGCCATCGGCGTGACGCTCCACCACCCGCACGGCCAGATCTACGCCTACCCCTACGTCACCCCTCGCACCACGCGCCTCCTGCAGAGCATCGAGCAGTACGGCCCGACGCTCTTCGCCGACATCCTCGAGACCGAGCGCTCCGGCCCCCGCGTCGTGCTCGCCGGCGAGCACTTCACGGCCTTCGTGCCGTTCGCCGCGCGCTGGCCCGTCGAGGTGCACCTCCTGCCGCACCGGCAGGTGCCCGACATCGCAGCCCTGTCGAGCGACGAGCGCGACGAGCTCGCGGTGATGTACCGGACGATCCTGCGCGGGCTCGACCGCCTGTACGACGACCCGACGCCCTACATCGCCGCCTGGCACCAGGCCCCCGTGAACGTCGGGCGCGACACCGTGCGGCTGATGCTGCAGATCACGTCGCCGCGTCGGGCCGCGACCAAGCTGAAGTTCCTGGCAGGATCCGAGGCGGCGATGGGAGCCTGGATCGGCGACCTCGTCCCCGAGCAGTCCGCCGCCCTGATCCGAGAGGCCATCGAACGCGCATGAGCACCACCTCCCCCTCTTTCAGCGACGTCTTCGACACCGAGGTCGTCGGCCGCTGGGCAGCCCCCGGCCGCGTCAACCTGATCGGCGAGCACACCGACTACAACGACGGCTTCGTGCTGCCCCTGGCGATCGACCGCTCGACGACCATCACGGTCGGGCGACGCGACGACCGTCTGCTGCGGGTGGCCTCCACCTTCGAGAGCGGAGTGCACGAGGCGTCTCTCGACGCTCTCGATCCTGCGTCCATGGACGGCTGGTCGGCGTACGTCTTCGGCATCGCGTGGGCGCTGCGCGAGAAGCTGCCCGAGGTCGCCGGCGACGCCGGGACCGCGGCCGACCTCTCCGCAGCGTTCGGGCTCGACATCCTCGTCGAGTCGGACGTGCCCGTGGGCGCGGGCCTGTCGTCGTCCGCCGCCATCGAGTGCGCCGTCGCCGTGGCCCTGGCCGACCTCTGGAGCCTCGAGGTGACGCGGCCGTTCCTGGCCTCCGTCGGGCAGTACTCCGAGAACCACGCCGTCGGCGCCCCCACCGGCATCATGGACCAGTCGGCCTCCCTCCTCGGCCGCGCCGACTCCGCGGTCTTCCTCGACTGCCGGAGCCTCGACGCCGAGGTCATCGACCTGGGCTTCGAGAAGGCCGGGCTCGAGCTGCTCGTCGTCGACACGCGCGTCGAGCACGCGCACGCCACCGGCGGGTACGTCGACCGCCGAGCCTCCTGTGAGCGAGGGGCCGCCGCTCTCGGCGTCTCGTCGCTCCGAGACCTCGACGTGGACGACCTGCCCCGCGCTCAGGAGGTGCTCGACGACGAGACGTTCCGCCGGGTGCGCCACGTCATCACCGAGAACCAGCGCGTGCTCGACACGGTCCGCACGCTGCGCCTCGAGGGGCCCGGCGCCATCGGTGCTCTCCTCGACGCGTCGCACGTGTCGATGCGAGACGACTTCGAGATCTCGGTGCCCGAGCTCGACCTCGCCGTGTCGACCGCGCAGGCGAACGGTGCCGTCGGCGCCCGGATGACCGGCGGCGGTTTCGGCGGCGCCGCGATCGCGCTCGTGCCGACGGCCGCGCGCGACGGGATCGCCTCGGCCGTGCTCGCCGCGTTCGCTGCGGCCGGCTACACCGAGCCGACGATCTTCGTGGTGCACGCTGCCGACGGGGCGCACCGGCTGTAGCTGCCGGCCTGCCTGCCCTGCCCGCTCTCCTGCCGGGCCCCGCTAAACCCTCCCGATCGGCCGCGCCGGTGGTCCTAGGACCACCGCGACAGCCGAACGGGAGGGTTTTGCGTCGGGCGGAGCGGGCGAGGCGGGCGAGGCGGGCGGGGCGGGCGACAGCAGGAGCGCCGCAGCTACCGCCGCAGACGCCGCTCGGCAGCCTCCACCACGTTGGCGAGGAGCATCGCGCGCGTCATCGGCCCGACGCCGCCGGGCACCGGCGACAGGAAGCCCGCGACAGAGGCGACCTCGGGGTCGACGTCGCCGCGGAGGCGGTACTTGCCGGTCTCCTCGTTCAGCACCCGCGTGATGCCGACGTCGATGACGGCCGCACCGGGCTTGACCCAGTCGGCCTTCACGAGGCCCGCGACCCCCGCAGCCGCGACGACGATGTCGGCCCGCCGCACCTCGGCGGCGACGTCGACGGTGCGCGAGTGGGTGAGCGTCGCGGTGGCCTCGAGCCGCGTGAGCAGGAGGCCGAGCGGCCGCCCGACGGTGAGGCCCTGGCCGATGATGGTGACGTGGCTCCCGGCGATCGGGATGTCGTACGCCTGCAGCATCTGGACGATGCCGCGCGGAGTGCAGGGCAGCGGGGTGTCGATGCTGCCCTTGCCGCCGGGCACGGCGAGCACGAGCTCGCCGAGGTTCACCGGGTGGAGTCCGTCGGCGTCTTTCAGCGGGTCCATCAGCTCGAGCATGGCCGTGGGGTCGATCCCCTCGGGCAGCGGGAGCTGGATGATGAACGCCGTCACCAGCGGGTTGTTGTTCATGAACGTGATGGCGTCGCGGATGTCCTTCTCGGACGCCGTCTCGGGCAGGTCGAGCCGGATCGACTCGATGCCGACCTCGGCGCAGTCGCGGTGCTTGCCCGCGACGTACGACAGCGAGCCGGGGTTCGATCCGACCAGGATCGTGCCGAGGCCGGGGTGGATGCCCGCGGCCTTCAGGATCGCGACGCGCTCGCGCAGGTCGTCTTTCACTCCGGCCGCGAGGGCGGTGCCGTCGATGGTGACGGCCCTCCCCGCGCCGGTGGCGGTGGTGACCACGCCCGGCCTACGCGTAGAGCGGGAACGCGGTGGTCAGCACCTTGACGCGCGCGGCGAGAGCCTCGAGGTCGGGCTCCGGCATCAGGGTCAGCGCGATGATGTCGGCGACCTCGCGGAACTCGTCGTCGCCGAAGCCGCGGGTGGCGAGCGCCGGCGTGCCGATGCGGACGCCCGAGGTGGTCATCGGCGGGCGAGGGTCCCACGGCACGGAGTTGCGGTTGACAGTGATGCCGACCTCGTGGAGGAGGTTCTCGGCCTGTTTGCCGTCGACGTCGCTGGCGCGCAGGTCGACGAGCACGAGGTGCACGTCGGTGCCCCCGGTCAGGACGTCGACGCCGGCGGCCTTGGCGTCGTCGGCGGTGAGACGCTCGGCCAGGATGCGCGCACCGCGGATGGTGCGCTCCTGGCGGTCTTTGAACTCGGGCTCCATGGCGAGCTTGAACGCGGTGGCCTTGGCGGCGATCACGTGCATCAGCGGGCCGCCCTGCTGGCCGGGGAAGACGGCCGAGTTGAGCTTCTTGTAGAGCGACTCGTCGCTTGAGAGGATCAGGCCCGAGCGCGGACCGGCGAGGGTCTTGTGCACGGTGGTCGAGACGACGTGCGCGTGCGGCACGGGCGACGGGTGGAGACCCGCGGCGACGAGCCCGGCGAAGTGGGCCATGTCGACCCAGAGGTACGCGCCGACCTCGTCGGCGATGGCGCGGAAGGCGGCGAAGTCGAGCTGGCGGGGGTAGGCCGACCAGCCGGCGATGATGACCTTCGGCTTGTGCTCGAGGGCCTGCTTCCGGACGACCTCCATGTCGATGAGGTAGCTCTCGGGGTCGACCTCGTAGGCGACGGCGTTGTAGAGCTTGCCCGAGAAGTTGAGCTTCATGCCGTGCGTGAGGTGGCCACCGTGCGAGAGCTCGAGGCCGAGGATGGTGTCGCCGGGGGCGGCGATCGCCGAGAGGACGGCGGCGTTGGCCTGCGCGCCGGAGTGCGGCTGGACGTTGGCGAAGCCGGCGCCGAACAGCTTCTTGGCGCGCTCGATGGCGAGGTTCTCGGCGATGTCGACGAACTCGCAGCCGCCGTAGTAGCGGCGGCCGGGGTAGCCCTCGGCGTACTTGTTGGTCAGCACAGAGCCCTGCGACTCGAGGATGGCGCGCGGGACGAAGTTCTCGCTCGCGATCATCTCGAGGTAGTCGCGCTGCCGGCCGAGCTCCTGCTCGAGGACGGCGGCGATCTCGGGGTCGACGACCGAGAGGGGCTCGTTGAAGGTGGTGGGCTGGCGATCGGTGGTGACGGTCATGCGATGACACTCCTCTGCACGGTGGTGTGGCGCCCCTGCGGATGCAGGAGCGTTGCAGCAGCGGCCCAGGCGTACGGCCGCTGACCGTGTCGGTCGCTCCCCGGTGGTTGACCACCCGAACGCCAGTCGCGACCGGTCCAGCATAACGAATCGCAGCGCGACCTCTCAAGGAAACCGTGCCACCCTGGAGGGGTGAGCATGACCCTCGACGAGACCGATCTCCGGCGGCTCGTGGCACCCGACGTCCCGTGGGTGACCCTCGTCTGGGACGACCCGGTCAACCTGATGTCGTACGTCTCCTACGTCTTCCGCACGTACTTCGGCTTCGAGCGCAAGGAGGCCGAGCGGCTGATGATGCAGGTGCACACGAAGGGCAGGGCGGTGGTCGCCACGGGGGCCCGCGAGCAGATGGAGCTCCACGTCGAGGCGCTGCACGGCTACGGCCTCTGGGCCACCGTGTCGAAGGCCGACGAGTGATCCTGCCGTTCCAGCACAGGCGCGACGGCGTCCACCTCTCGCTGGCGGAGAACGAGCGGACCCTGCTGCGCGACCTGGCCGAGCAGCTGGTGACGCTCCTCGAGGGTCAGGACGACCACGATCCTGCGCTCGAACGACTGCTGCCGCCCGGCTACACGGGCGACGACGAGGCGGGAGCCGAGTTCCGGCGGCTGACCGTCGACGACCTGACCGCCGGCAAGATCGCCAACGCCAGGGCTCTCATCGCCTCGATCGACACAGACCGGCGCACCCCTCTCGCCCCCGAGGCGGCGCAGGCGTGGCTCCGGTCGCTCACCGACCTCCGGCTGACGCTCGGCTCGCGGCTGGGCGTGACGAACGACGGCGTCCCGCATCCTGCAGACCGCTCCGGCCTCGTGCTCCGCGACGTGTACGAGTGGCTCGGCTACGTGCAGGAGTCGCTGGTCCGCGCCCTCGACCGCTAGGACGGGCGCAGGATCAGCGGGGCCCCCGCGCGGCCCGAGCCGCCCGCGCCGCCCGCCTCGCCGCCTTCCTCCGCCGGTCGCGGACGACGAGCACCCGGTCGGACACGACGAAGACCGCCAGGACGACGACGGCGATCACGATGTAGAGCCGCGGCAGCGCTCCGAGGCCCGCGCCCGACAGGACGAAGCCGCCGATCAGCGCGCCGCCGCCGATGCCGGCATTGAACGAGCTCGTGTAGAACGAGTTCGAGATGTCGCGGATGCGTGCCGGTGCGAGCTGCAGGAGCCGCACCTGGAGGAGCGGCGGCAGGGCTCCGAAGGTGACGCCGAGGACGACGAAGACGACGAACGAGGGCACGGCCGACCCCTCGAATACGAGGAGCCCGACGACCGTCAGCGCGACCAGGGCCATCAGCACGGGGATGGCGACCGCGGGCCGTCGCCCGAGCGCGAGCCCGACGAGGAGCAGGCCGACCGCCCCCGCGATGCCGTAGGCGAAGAGCGCGACGCTGAGGCTCGACGACGAGAGGCCGCTCGACCGCTCGAGGAACGGCGCGATGTAGGTGTAGAGCGAGTAGTGCCCGACCATGAAGACGCCGGTGACGATGCAGCTGAGGACGACACCGAGCACGCTCGCGTCGAGGAGCTCGCGGGTCGTGCCGCCGTTCCGGACGATCGAGATCGATCCGGTCGCGAGGGCTCCGGGCCCGAGCGGCGTCGCCCCCGTCATGGCCTGGCTGGCCTGGAGGCGGAACTCCTCCGCGTCGGCCGCTCCCGAGCCGACGTCGGGCAGCAGCCGCCAGACGAGCGCGGCCCCGGCGACCATCAGGACCGCCAGGATCCCGAAGGCGACCCGCCAGCCGACCGCCTGCCCGAGGGCCGTGCCGAGGGGCACGCCGAGCACGAACGCCAGGGTGCCGCCGCTCGACGAGACGGCGAGCGCCCGGCCGACCTGGTCGGGCGGCACGAGGTGGGCGGCGTAGGCGCCGGTGATGGCCCAGAACACCCCGTGGGCGAGGCCGCCGAGGATGCGGGCGGCGACCATCAGGCCGTAGGTCGGCGCGAGCGCTGTGCCGACCGCGCCGACGGCGAGGACGACGATCAGGCCGACCAGGAGGCGGTGCCTCGGGAAGCGGGACGTCAGCTGCGTGAGCACGGGCGAGGTGAAGACGACGGTGAAGGCGAAGACCGACACGAGGAGGCCGACGGACGACTCGCTGACGCCCAGGTCTCCGCCCATCTCGGGCAGGAGCCCGGTCGGCAGCATCTCGCCGGAGATCGACAGGAAGGACGCCACGGCGAGCGCGATGAGGCCTGCCCACGGGAAGCGGAGAGCGGTGTTCGTCGTCACCGGAAGAGCCTATCGGCGGGCCCAGCCGCCGGGCGGGGATCCGGCCGCCGAGCGGGTCTCCAGCCGCCGCGAGTACACCGAGAGCATGCCTCCCGAGCCGAAGACCTGCCGATCCTGCGGTCGCCGCATCGAGTGGCGGGCGAAGTGGGAGAAGAACTGGGACGAGGTCGCGTACTGCAGCGACGCGTGCCGGAGTCGCAAGGTCACGCGGGTCGACAAGGCCCTCGAGGAGAGCATCCGGACCCTGCTGTCGAAGCGCGCCGCCACGTCGACGATCTGTCCGTCGGACGCCGCCCGCGACGTGTTCGACGGCGAGGGCGACGGGTGGCGCGAGCTGATGGAGCCGGCGCGTCGGGCCGCGAGGCGGCTGGTCGCGGCGGGCGAGGTCGACATCACGCAGGGCGGGTCGGTGATCGACCCCTCGACGGCCAAGGGGCCGATCCGCATCCGGCGGCACCGGGCCTGAGACGAGGCGGCCGCCCGACTAGGTTGGTCGGGTGCGACGAGTGAGGATCCCCCGCCCGTGGCTCGCGGTCCTCGCCGTCTACGCGGCCTCCCGGGTCGTCTCGACGCTGCTGCTCGGCGCGGTGTTCCTCCTGGCCACGGCGAAGGGCTGGACCTTCGCGAGCTACCGGGCGCACCCGACGTTCTTCACCTTCTCGGGGTCCTGGGACGCCTCGGCGTACAAGACCATCGCCGAGCACGGCTACCCGACGAGCCTCCCCCTCGACGCGAGCGGGAACGTCCTGCCGAACCCGTGGGCGTTCCTGCCGGTGTTCCCGGGGATCGTGCGCGCGGTGACCGGCGTGACGGGGCTCGGCTTCTACCCGGCGGGCGTCGCGGTGGCGACCGTCTCCGGGTTCGGGGCGGCGCTGATGCTGTACCGGCTGCTGATCCTGCGCGTGCCCTCCCGGAGGGCGCTCTTCGCGGTGGTGCTGTTCACGGTCGGGCCGATGGGGTTCCTGCTGCAGACGGCGTACGCGGAGAGCGCGTTCCTGTTCTTCCTGTTCGCGGCCCTGTGGTGCCTGCTGTCGCGCCGGTACCTGCTGCTGATCCCGTTCGCGGTGGTGGCGGCGTTCACCCGCCCCGGCGTGCTCGCCCTCGCGCTGACGCTCGGAGTGCACCTCGTGGTGCGGATCGTGGCTGCGCGCCGCGGACGCGAGGCGCTCCCGGCGGGTCAAGCGATCGGCATCGTCGCGGCCGGAGCCGTCACGGCGGCGGCCGGTCTCGTCTGGCCTCTGATCGCGACGGCCGTGACACACCGCCCGGACGCGTACCTCGACACCGAGCTGTCGTGGTGGACCGGCTTCGTCGGCCGCCGGCACTTCGCACCGCTGACGCCGTGGTTCGTCATGGCGTCGACCTACCTCTCCTGGGGCGGGGTCGTGCTGGTCCTCGCCGTCGTCGCGGCGGGCGCCGTCTGGCTGACGCGGCCGTCGTCGAGAGCGCTCGGGCACGAGATCGTCGGCTTCACGGGGTCTTACTGGCTGTACCTCGTCGCGGTCTTCCTGCCGCAGCAGAGCCTCGTCCGGCTGATGATGCCGGTGGCGCCCCTCCTCGGCAGCTCCGTGTTCTCCGAGACGAGGGCGCGCAGGATCGCCTCGGTGTCGACGGCGGTCGGGCTCCAGGCGGTCGCGGTGGTCCTGCTCTGGTTCGTGGGGTATCCGTGAGGCGGGGCCCGCGGTCGGCAGAATCGCACGCGCTGACCGTGCTCGACCGGGCCCTCGGCGAACGGCGAGGGCGTACCGTCGAGTGATGCTCGTCCTCCTCGACCTCGACAACACGCTCGTCGACCGCGACTCCGCATTCGCCACCTGGGTGCACGGGCTCGCCCGCGACGAGGGGGCCGACGAGGCCGCGGCCAGTCGCGTCCTCGAGGTCGACGACAGCGGCTACGGCGAGCGCGACGACGTCGCCGCCGCCATCCGCCGCGAGTTCGGCGTCACCGACGACGACGAGACCCTCCTCGACCGGATGCGCCACGAGCACGTCGAGCACGTCGAGCTCCACGACGGCGTCACCCGCGCCCTCGAGGCCCTCGCCGGCCGGGGCGTCGACATCGCGGTGCTGACCAACGGCAACGTGAAGCAGCAGACGATGAAGCTCGAGCACGTCGGGCTCGCCCACCTCGTCGACGGCGCCGTGATCTCCGAGAGCGCCGGCCTCGAGAAGCCCGACCCCGAGATCTTCCGGAGGGCCGTCGAGGGCCGCGGCGCGAGCGTCGACGACGCCTGGATGGTGGGCGACAACGTCGACGCCGACATCCGCGGAGCCCAGGAGGCCGGCCTCCGCACCGGCTGGGTCTCCCTCGGCCGAGACTGGCCGGGCGGAGCCGCACCCACTGTCCAGGCGGCGTCGACCGCCGAGGTGCTGGCGAGGATTGCCGATACCCTGGAACCGTGACCGCCACGCCCCGAGAAGAGACGCACCGGACGCTGACTCTCGTCTGCGAGGACCGACCGGGGATCGTCCACGCGATCAGCGGCGCCGTCGTCCAGGCGGGCGGCAACATCACGGAGTCGCAGCAGTTCTCGAGCGACGACACCGGCACCTTCTTCATGCGCCTGCAGGTGGTCTCCTCGTCGGGCCACGACGCCTTCGTGGCGGCCCTCTCGCCGGTGGCCGAGCGCTACGCGATGGAGTGGAAGCTCGACGTCGTCGGCCGCCCGCTCCGCACCCTGGTGCTGGCGAGCCGCGCGGCCCACTGCGTGAACGACCTCCTGTTCCGGCAGCGCGCGGGCCAGCTCCCCGTCGAGATCCCCCTGGTCCTGGCGAACCACCCCGACCTGTCCGAGCTCGCCGCCTTCTACGGCGTCCCGTTCGAGCACCGCGCCGTCGTCGGCCCCGACCAGAAGGCCGAGTTCGAGCGCAGGATCCTGGAGGTCGTCGACCAGGAGGACATCGAGCTGGTGGTCCTGGCCCGGTACATGCAGATCCTGAGCCCCGAGCTCTGCGCCGCGCTCGAGGGCCGGGCGATCAACATCCACCACTCGTTCCTGCCCGGCTTCAAGGGTGCGAACCCGTACCGGCAGGCGCACGCCCGCGGCGTCAAGCTCATCGGCGCCACAGCCCACTTCGTGACCAGCGACCTCGACGAGGGCCCGATCATCGAGCAGAACGTCGTCCGCGTCGACCACACGCGCTCCGCCTCCGACCTCGTCGCAATCGGTCAGGACGAGGAGTCGCGCACCCTCACGCAGGCCGTCCGCTGGTTCGCCGAAGACCGCGTGCTCCTCGACGGCGCCCGGACGATCGTCTTCCGGTAGGCATGCCCGTGTTCGACACCCCCAGAAGGCGGCCCGGTCGGGGCGGCGGCGGCAGCGGCCAGCCGATCAAGGCCAACGACGTGCTGCGCTTCTTCCTCGAGCTGTTCGCCTTCTTCAGCCTCGGCTTCTGGGGCTACCTCGCCTGGCCGTTCCCGTTCCCCGGAGTCTTCTTCCTGATCGGGGCTCCGCTGTTCGCGATGGTCCTGTGGGGGCTCTTCCGCTCGCCCCGGGCTCCGATCAAGAACGACCCGGTGGGGAAGGCCGTCGTCGAGATCGCCGTCATGGGGTCGGCCGTCTACGCGTGGTTCAGCCTCGGCTACCCCCTCGTCGGTGCCGTCTTCGGCGTTCTCGCGCTCGTGTCCGGGATCGTCGCGTTCCGGCGGGAGAACGCCGCGTGACGACGACGCTCCTGACCGACGTCACCGCGCTCGACGCCCGGGGCGAGATGCCGGGGGCGTGGATCCTGCTCGACGGCGACTCCATCGCGGCGGTCGGCGGCGCGGGCGACGCCCTGCCCGGGGCCGACGAGACCGTCGGGGCGGGCGGCGCGGTCGTGACGCCCGGCCTGATCGACCTGCACGGGCACGGCGGCGCGGGTCGCTCGTTCGACGACGGGGTCGACGCCATCCGGGCCGCCACGGCGTTCCACCGCGAGAGCGGCACGACCCGCAGCGTGATCAGCCTGGTGGCCAATCCGACGGACGCCCTCAGCCGCTCGCTCGAGGCCGTCGCGGAGGTCGCGAGGGCTGACGAGACCGTGCTCGGCGCCCACCTCGAGGGGCCGTTCCTGTCGCCGGGCAATGCCGGGGCGCATCACCCCGGCTTTCTGACCTCCCCGGATCCTGCGCTCGTCGACGCCCTTCTCGGCGCCTCGCGGGGAGTGCTCCGGCAGGTGACGATCGCGCCCGAGCTGCCGGGCGCCCTCGACGCGATCAGCCGGTTCGTCGACGCGGGCGTCCGTGTCGGGCTCGGCCACACCACGGCCGACGTCGACCAGGCGCGAGCCGGGTTCGACCGCGGCGCGACGCTGCTCACCCACGCCTTCAACGCCATGCCGGGCATCCACCACCGGGCGCCCGGGCCGATCGTCGCGGCGCTCGACGACGAGCGGGTCACGCTCGAGCTGATCCTCGACGGCGTCCACGTCGACCCGCGCGTCGCCCGGCTGCTCTTCGACGCAGCGCCGTCGCGGGTCGCGCTCATCACCGACGCCATGGCCGCGGCCGGAGCCGCCGACGGCCACTACCGGCTGGGCGCCCTCGACGTGACCGTCGACGCCGGCACCGCTCTCGTCACCGGGACGACCACGATCGCAGGATCGACCCTCACCCAGGATGCCGCGCTCCGCCTGGCGCTCTCGGCTGTCGGCCTGTCGCCGCGCGAGGCCGTCGAGGCCCTGACGCTCACGCCGGCCAGAGCCCTCGGCCTCGACGGGCGGCTCGGCCTCCTGGAGCCCGGCTTCGCGGGCGACCTCGTCGTCTGGAGCGCCGAGTGGCAGCCGGTCCGCGTCTGGGCGGGCGGAGTGCCGGTCCCGTCGCGGCACCAGGTCGACCGGGCCGGCTGAGCGCTCAGGTGGGCTGAGCGCTCACATCCCTCGTCTGGCATGATCGGGAGATGACGACGAAGTCAGTGCTCGTGATCGGCGGAACCGGCCAGATCAGCGCCGCGTGCGTCCGCGAGGCCTCGGCCCGCGGGCTGAGCGTCGCCGTCCTCAACCGGGGCTCCACGAGTCACCGCGTCCTCCCCGACGGCGTCGAGACGATCACGGCCGATGTCCGCGACGAGGACGCCACTCGCAGGGCCCTCGCGGGCCGCCGCTTCGACAGCGTCGCCGACTTCCTGACGTTCACTCCCGTGCAGGCGGAGGCCGCCGTCCGGCTCTTCGGCACGATCAGCGCGCAGTACGTGTTCATCAGCTCGGCCTCGGCCTATCAGAAGCCCCCGCAGCGGCTGCCGATCGGCGAGGCCACCCCGCTCTTCAACCCGTACTCGCAGTACGCGCGCGACAAGATCGCGAGCGAGCGGCTCCTCCGGCACGCCCACGGGGCCGGCAGGATCAGCGTCACCTGCGTCCGCCCGTCGACCACCTACGACCGCACCCGGGTGCCGCTCCTCGGCGGCTGGACCGTCATCGACCGGCTCCGGCGCGGCCTCCCCATCGTCCTGCACGGCGACGGGACGTCGCCGTGGGCGATCACCCACTCCGACGACTTCGCCCGCGCCTTCGTCGGCCTCCTCGGATCCGGCGAGGCCGTCGGCGAGGCCTTCAACATCATGTCGCCGGAGCTCCTCACCTGGAACACCATCGCCCTCGACCTGGCGGACGCGGCGGGCGTGGAGGTGCCGCACATCGTCCACCGCACGACCAGCGACCTCGTCGAGGCGGCGCCCGAGTGGGACGCGAGCCTCCGCGGCGACCGGAGCCATCCCGCGATCTTCGACACCTCGAAGATCCGCGCGGTCGTCCCCGACTGGGAGCCGCGGATCCCCTTCGCCGAGGGAGCCCGCCAGATCGTCCGGTGGCACGACCAGGATGCCGAGCGGCGCACGGTCGACCCCCGGATCGACGCCCTGTACGACCGCCTGATCGCGACCGCTCCCCGCGCCGAGGCGACGCAGAGCGCCTGAACGCCGTGTGGGCTCAGTGCGCGCCGGCGCACGAGTGAGTCGCGAGCCGGTGTCCCCCGAAGTCCCGACTGCGCCCGGACCCCTCCCGGAACTACCCTCGGGGGCATGAAGTCGGAGCGCCGTCGGGTCTGGGAGCGCATCGCGATCGTCTCGGGGATGGTCGGCGGTCTGCTCCTCGTCGCCGCGCTGACGCTGATGCTCACCCCGGCCCCGATCCTGGCCTCGGCCGTCTGCCTTCCGGTCGGCCTCGTCGGGCTCGTCTTCGGCATCGTGCTGACCCTGTCGCTCCGCCGTGGTGTCGCCGACGACTCCTGGCCGCGGTCGGGTCGCAAGGCGCCGCGCTAGCGGGACCCCTACCCCGCTGGCTGCCCGCACCCCCTCCGGCCTCGCCGCGAGGGGGTGCTCGGCGTGCGGGGCGCAGTGGTCGGCTCGTGCGTAGGCGCGCACAGTCGCAGGCGCAGGATCAGGCCCCGACGCCCGCAGCCATCCAGCTCTGGCCGAGCACCTGCTCCCGGTAGCGCTCGCGCGCCCCGACCGGCGCACCCGCCCGCTCGAGCGCGAGCAGGCCCGCGCCGAGGAGCGGCGGCACGCTGACCACCCTGGTCGTCGCCCGCGGCGCCCGCTCGGCGAGCCCGGCGTCGATGGCGCGCAGGAGGAGCGGGTGCCGGGCCGCGAGGACGCCGCCGCCGAGGACCACGGGGACAGGGCTCCGCAAGAGGTCGAGCCGCCGGAGCGCGGTGACGGTCATCGTGACGATCTCCTCCGCTTGGCGCTCGACGACCGAGGTCGCGACCGCGTCGCCCTGCGCCGCAGCCGCGAAGAGCACCGGGCTCAGGTGCGAGACGACGAGCGGGTCGAGGCGGCCGAAGTGGAGCGCCTCGGTGACCTCGCGGACCGTCGCGAGCCCGAGAGCCGCCGGGACGTCCGTCTCGAGCCGCGTCGCCGGGCCTCGGCCGTCCTCCGAACGGGCCGCGTGCCAGAGCGTCCGGCCGCCGAGATAGGAGCCGCCGCCCCAGTCGCCCGAGATGTCGCCGAGCGCCGGGAACCGGGCGGTCGCGCCGTCGCACCGCACCCCGATCGCGTTGATGCCGGTCCCGCAGATGACGGCCACCGCATCCTGCCCGGACGCCTCGCCGTCGGTGAGCCCGCCGCGGAGCAGCGCGAACAGGTCGTTGTCGACGACGTCCGGCGACCAGTGGGCGAGAGCGATCTCGGCGGCGGCGATCTCGGCGGGGAGGTCGAGGCCCGAGAGGTAGACGTGCGTCTCGACGACCCTGGACGGACCGCCGCGCTCGAGCTCCTCGAGCACCGCCCCGCGCAGGCCGTCGAGCACCGCCGTCGCGACGTCGAGCCCGAGCACCTGCGGGTTCGAGCCGGAGCCGCGCGCGTGCCCGACCAGCTCGCCGTCGAGGGCGACCGCGACGACGTCGGTCTTCGTGCCGCCGCCGTCGACGGCGAGGACGACCGGCCGCGCGTCGCCCCCGGTGCCGGCGGTCATCGCGCCCAGGCCAGGTGCTCCGCGTTCTCCGCGAGCAGCAGGTCGGTCATCCTCTCGGCCTTCTCGAACTGGCCGACGAGCGGGTGAGCGAGGAGGGCGCGCACGATCCTGTCGCGCCCGCCGTGCACCGCCGCCTCGAGGGCGAGACGCTCGTAGGAGGCCACGTGCGAGACGAGCCCCTGCATGTCGGCAGGCAGCGGGTCGATCGGAAGGGCCCTGAGTCCTGCGGAGCCGACGACGGTCGGCACCTCGATCACGTGGTCGTCGGGCAGGAACGGCATCGTCCCGTCGTTCCGCACGTTGAGCACCTGCGTGTCGCCGCGGTCGGTCGTCAGCGACGCGAGGACGTTGACGGCCGCGTCGGAGTAGTACGCACCGCCGCGCGACTCGAGCTCGACCGGCTTCGTGTCGACGGCAGGATCGGCGTACTTCGTCAGCAGGGCGCGCTCGGTCTGGTACACGATCTGCGCCCGGGTCGGCTCGAACAGCTGCTCGCGGAGCACCTCGTCGTGGGCGTAGTAGTAGCGGAGGTAGTACGAGGGCAGGGCCTGCTGCATCACGAGCTGCCGCGGGTCGGCGTGGACCGAGACGGCGGTCTCGTCGAGATGGTCGCGGAGCAGCGACGGGAGGACGTCCTCCTCGACTCCGCCTCTCGTGACGTGGACGCCGCGCTCCCAGGTGAGGTGGTTGAGCCCGACGTGGTCGAGCCGGACGGCCGACGGGTCGACGCCGTACCGGTCGGCGTATCGCCGCTGGAACCCGATCGCCACGTTGCAGAGGCCGACGGCCCGGTGCCCGGCCTCGAGCAGCGCGCGCGTCACGATCCCGACCGGGTTCGTGAAGTCGACGATCCAGGCGTCCGGCTTGGCGTACTTCCGCACCATCTCGGCCGCCTCGAGGACCACGGGGACGGTCCGGAGCGCCTTGGCGAAACCGCCGGGGCCGGTCGTCTCCTGTCCGATGCAGCAGAGCGCGTGCGGGAACGTCTCGTCGCCGTGCCTGGCCTGCTGGCCGCCGACGCGGAGCTGGAACATGACGGCGTCGGCGTCCTCGACACCGGCGCGGAGATCGTCGGTGACGTGGATGCGACCCGGGTGGCCGGCACGCGCGAACATCCTGCGCGAGATCCCGCCGATGAGCTCCCGCCGCTCCGGATCGGGGTCGACGAGCCAGAGCTCGTCGATGGGCAGCTCGTCTCGGAGCCTCGAGAATCCGTCCACGAGCTCGGGGGTGTAGGTCGAGCCTCCCCCGACGACGGTGAGTTTCATGGTCAGCCTTTCACTCCGGTCAGTGCGATGCCCTCGACGAATGCCTTCTGGGCGAAGAAGAAGATGATGACGACGGGCAGCATGATGACGACGGTCAGCGCCATCGTCATCGACCAGTCGGTGCCGTGGACCCCGCGGAACGTCGCGAGGCCGTAGGCGACAGGCCACGCGCTCGGGTTCTCCGACGCGTAGAGCAGCGGGCCGTAGTAGTCGTTCCACGAGTTGAAGAACAGGAAGATGGCGGCCGACGCGATGCCCGGCCGCGCCATCGGGATGATGACGCTCCAGAGCACCCGCCACTCGCCGGCACCGTCCATCCTGGCCGCGTCCCCGTACTCGCGCGGGATGGTCAGGAAGAACTGCCGCAGCAGGAAGATGCTGAACGCGTCGCCGAGCAGGTTCGGCAGGATCAGCGGCCAGAGCGTGCCCGTCAGGTGGAGGCTCGACCACAGCACGTACACCGGGACCGCCGTCACCTGCGGAGGCAGCAGCATGGCGATGATCAGGAGCGTGAAGATCAGGTTCGCTCCCCGGAAGCGGATCTGCGCCAGGGCGTAGGCCGCCGGCACGCTCGACAGCAGCATGAAGAGCGTTGCGAGCACCGCGTACATCGCCGAATTGCCGAACCACTGGGCGAGCGGCACCGTCGTGAAGACGCGGGCGTAGTTCGACCACTCCCAGTGCGTCGGGACGATCGACGCCGTGAGCGCCTGGTCGCTCGACATCAGCGAGGTCAGGACCACGAAGACGATCGGCGCGAGGCAGAGCACGCCGACCGCGACGAGGCCGGCGTGCTGCGCGATCCAGCGCAGGGTCCTGGGGCCTCGCCCGCCCTGGGCGCGGCGCGCGGACGAGCCGCTGAGCGGTCTCGCGAGGGTGGTCGTCATCAGGCCTCCTCGGGTCGGAAGACGGAGATCCGCCGGATGGTGAGAGCGAGCAGGATCGCGGTGATCACGAACAGCACGACGGCCATCGCCGAGGCGTACCCGAACTGGAAGTTCGCGAACCCGTGCTGGTAGAGCAGCTCCGTGTAGGTGAGGAGGGACGTCCCCGGGTAGCCGAGGTTCGCGCTCGTCCCGCCGCCGACCGTCGCCTGCCCGGAGGCGACCCCGGACGCGACGGCGGCCTCGGTGAAGTACTGCAGCGCCGCGATGATCCCGGTGACGACCGCGAAGCCGATCACCGGCGCGATGGTCGGCAGGGTGATGTGGCGGATCTGCTGGAGAGCGCCCGCCCCGTCGAGCGAGGTCGCCTCGTAGAGCTCCCGCGGCACGTCGAGGAGCGACGCCAGGAAGATGATCATGATGTCGCCCATCACCCAGACGCCGAGGATCACGAGAGAGGGCTTCGACCACGACGGGTCGTTGAACCACAGCGGTCCGTGGATGCCGAAGAAGCGAAGGATCTGGTTCACCGGCCCCGTGCCGGGGTTGAACAGGAACACGAACGCGACCACGCTCGCGACCGGCGGCACGAGGGCCGGCAGGTAGAAGAGCGTCCGCCAGAGGCCCGCGCCCGTTCTCGCCCGCACCAGCAGCCCCGCGACCAGGAGGGCGCACACGATGCGGACGGGCACCAGGATCACCACGAAGAACAGCGTGTTGATCGCGGCCGCGCCCACCTGCGGATCCTGCGTGAACAGGTACCGGTAGTTGAGCAGTCCCACCCACTGCGGCGCCGACAGCTGGTTGTAGCGGGTGAAGGAGAAGTAGAGCGACGCCAGGAGCGGGTAGACGAAGAACACGGCGAGGCCGAGGAGCGCGGGGGTCAGCATCACGAGGGCGACCCGGCGTCGTCCGTGCTCGGCGGACCGTCGGCGGGGCGACGGGGGCGCAGACTCCGGCACGGCGGTCGCGCCCGGAGCCGTGTCGGTGGTGGTCGTCACGGCGCTCATCACGGCCCCGTCAGCGCGTTCTCGTTGTCGATGTCCTCATCGAGCGCCTTCAGCTGCGCGTCGAGGTCGCCGCCGCCCGACTGGTACTTCGTCCACATCTTGGTGAAGGTGCCGATGTAGGCGGCACCGTCGGCGGTCGCCGGCGACGTGATCGTGGCCGGGTTCTTCGCCGCGTCGATGAACGTCTTGTAGTTCGCATCGACCTCGAGGTCGGGTGAGTCGAGAGCAGACGTGATGGTGGGGACGTTCTTCAGTCCGTTGCCGATGGTGACCTGGGCGGACGTGTCGAGGGAGAGGTACTTCAGCAGCGCCCAGGCGAGCTCCGGGTTCTTCGACCCCTTCGCGATGCCGGCGACGTTCCCCGCGATGTAGCTGGCCCCGTAGGTCCCGAGCCCCTCCATCACCGGAGTCGGTGCGGTCTCGTACTGGAGGCCGGGCTTCTGCGACCTGATGAACGCGGTGCGGTACTCCCCGTCGATGGCCATCGAGATCTGGCCGGTCTGGAACGGGTTGTCGGCGGAGAACTCCTGGCCGAGGCCCGCGGTGAACGCCTGCAGCTTTGCGTAGCCGATCTTGTCGACGTAGGCCTTCTGCCACGCGATGAGCTTCTTCCAGCCGTCGCTGGTGCCGATCGTGGACTTTCCGGAGCTCGTCAGCCACGAGCCGTCGATCATGGGGGCGAAGTGCTCGGGGCTGTTCTCCTCGAAGCTCATCAGCGGATTGAAGCCGAGGTGCTTGATCGAGCCGTCGGCGTTGTAGGTGGTGAGCTTCAGACCGTCGGCCTCCAGCTCGTCGAGGGTCTTCGGCGGGGAGGTGATCCCGGCGGCCTTCAGCTGCTCGGTGTTCATCATCAGCGCGCTGGAGTCGGCGAGCGCCGGCAGCGTGCACTGGTTGCCCTTGTAGGACGTGTAGCCCCGCACCACCTTCGGGATGTCGGAGAGGTCGACGCCGTCGCGCTTGATGTACGGGCCGAGGTCGCGGAAGGCGCCCGACGAGCAGAAGCTGCCGACGATGGCGGTCGAGTACGAGAGCCCGACGTCGATGTCCTGGCCGGAGGAGATGGCCTGCTGCATCTTCGTGTCGTCCTGACCGCCGTGGATGTCGACGGTGACATCCGGGTACTTCTTCTCGAAGCCCTGGACGGCGGTCTTGATGACGCCCGCCTCCCGGCCGGTGAAGAAGTGCCAGAGCGAGACGGTGCCGGAGAGGTGCTTCGGCGCGCTGGCGTCCACCCCGCCGCCGGACGACCCGGAGCAGGAGGTCAGGGCGACGGCGCCGACGATCGCGACGGAGGCGGCCGCGAGCAGGCGGCGCTTCGTGAGAGGTGTTCGTGTCATGGTGGAGCCTCACTTCCTAGGGGTGTGGTGCCTGTCGGGGTGGAGACGATCTCGTGCTGCGGGCGCGCCGAGGAGCCCCTCGTGGGGGCTCGGTCGACACGGTGGATCAGCCGGTGGTGCGGGACAGCTCGGGCGGGTCGTCGCCGGGCGACGGCAGATGAGCCACCGCCTCGACGAGGGCCTGGCGCACGGCGTCGATGAGGACGTGCCGCGCACCGTGGAGGACGGGCGTCTCGGTGATCGAGGGGCCGGAGACCGGGGTGGACCAGCGACTGTGCTGCTCCAGCCACGACTCGACCCGGGTCGCGAGATCGTCGCCGAACGCGATGCCGATCGGCCCGTGCAGGATGATCCGCTCCGGGTCGACGACGGCGAGCGCCGGCAGGACGACGAGACCGACGCGGGGCGCCAGCTCGTCGAGGATGAGGAGTCTCTGGGGATGGCCCGCGATCGCGTCGAGCAGCTCGTCGAGGCCGTCGCCCGTGATTCCCTGTCGTGCGGCGAGCAGCTCGATCGTGCGGCTGGTGACGAGGTCGTCGACGAGCCGCGCGTCGGGATCGTAGGCGGCAGCGTCGACGGGCGCGCCGATGTAGCCGATCTCGCCCGCGCCGCCCGCGGCACCCCGGTGCACCGTCCCGCCGAGGTCGAGCGCCAGGCCGAGCCCGTTGCCCATCCAGAGCAGCGCGAACGTGCTGGCGTCGTGGCCGGCGCCTTCGCGGCGCTCGGCGATGGCGACGAGGTTGGCGTCGTTCTCGACGTGCACGTCGGCGCCGAGGGCCTCCGACAGCGTCGCGGTGACCCGGTGCCGCGGCCAGCCGGGCAGCTCGTCGGTGAAGACGAGGTCGTCGGTCCGGGGCTCGACCGAGCCCTGGATGCCGACGCAGACGACCGTGACCGACTCGGGATCGCAGGATGCAGCGGCGCACGCCGCGTCGATCGCCCGGGCGAGGTCGGTGGCCGCGTCGGGCTCCCCCGCGGCGTCGCCCGCGGCCTGGAAGACGACGGGGTGCGTCGCGCCGGTCGCGTCGACCACGGTCGACGAGATGCCGAGCGGCTGCACGTCGATCGCGACGCCGATCGCGCGGTCGGTGACCGCGGAGTACAGCACGGCCGCGGGCCCGCGGCTCGACGACGACTCGCCGGTCGCCGCGATGAGCCCGGCCTCTTCGAGGCGGCGGATCATCTCGGCGGCGGTCGGCTTGGACAGGCCCGACAGCCGCGCGAGGTCGTTGCGGGTCGTGGGCCCGTTCTCGAGCAGCAGGCCGAGCGCGGTGCGGTCGTTCAGCACGCGCAGGAGCGCGGGCGTTCCGGGTCGCGTGGGGCTGGGCATGTGACGACTGTAATAGACAACCTTCTTCACTGAAAGGTTTGTTTACAGATTCGAAACACGAGGTGGCGATCGCGTCTGACGGCCGCCCGTGATTGGCTGGGCGGCGACACGGAGGTGGACATGAGGGTTCTGGTGCTGGGAGCGACCGGCGGGACGGGGCGGCACGTCCTCGAAGAGGCGATCGCCGCGGGGCACGAGGTGACGGCGCTGGTCCGCGATCCTGTCGCGCTCGGGACGATCCAGGGCATCCGGACGCTCGCCGGCGATGCGACCAACGAGGTCGACATGCGCGCCGCGCTCACCGGTCAGGAGGCCGTCCTCAACGCCATCGGATCGCGCAGGATCACCCACCCCGTCGAGGAGGACTCCACCGCGGTCCTCCTGCCCGAGGCCGAGCGGGTCGGGATCCGGCGGCTCGTCGTCTGCTCCGCGTTCGGCGTCGGCGAGACCCGGGAGGGCGCCAACGCCTTCCAGCGGGCGTTCTTCTCGTCGTTCCTCGGCAGGGTGTACGCCGCGAAGGAGGTGGCTGACGCAGCCGTCCGCGCCTCCGGCCTCGACTGGACGCTGGTCTACCCGACGAGACTGACGGACGGTCCGGCGACAGACCGCATCCTGACGGTCGAGAGCTTCTCCGGCGTCGGCCGCATCTCGCGGGCCGATGTCGCCCGGTTCATGGTGCAGCAGCTCGAGAGCGACCGGTGGTCGCGGCAGACCGTCATCGTGAGCGGGCGCTGAAGCTGAGGCTGAGGCTGCCGCTGCCGCTGTCCCTGCCGTTCCACAGCCCCTCTCACCGCGACGCGCGAACGGGGGCTGCGCCCCGGGCGGCCGGTCGACAGACAATGGACACGTGACCACCCTCTACGTCTGCGACCTCGACGGCACCCTGCTGGGCACCGACGCGCAGCCGAGCCGGTTCACGATCGACACCGTCAACTCGCTGGTCGACGACGGCGTGCCGATCAGCATCGCGACCGCGCGCTCGCTGGTGTCGCTCCGGCGCGTGACGGGCGGGCTCGACCTCCGCGGCCCGGCCGTCGTGTACGGGGGCGCGTTCGTGGTCGATCTGGCCTCCGGCGAGACCCTGGTCGAGAGGGTCCTCGATCCTGCGCTGGTCGACCGGGTGCTGGGCGTCTGCGCGCGTCTCGGCATCTCGCCGCTGGTGTATTCCGTCGACGCCGTCTCCCTCGACGCGGTATCTGTCGATCCCGGCTCGGTCGACGGGGTCTCTGTCGACAGATCACGGGTCGCCCTGGGCGGCGCCTCGACGCACGCCGACACCGTGGGCTGGGTCGCAGGATCGGAGAGCCCCGGCATCGCCTGGTACCTCGCCGACCGCGGTGACGACCCCCGGTTCCGTCCGGTCTCGAGCGCGGCCGCCCTCCGCCGCGACGGCACCTTCTCGATCGTGGCGATCGCGCCCGAGGCCGAGCTGCGTCCGGCGGTCGACACCCTGGTCCGCCTCTTCGGGGACGCCGTGTCGGTGACCCTGCAGGAGGAGACCTACCTGCCCGGCGTCTTCTGGCTCGAGCTGGCCGCCCGGGGGGCGACGAAGGGCACCGGGATCGCCGAGCTCAAGCGGCTGACCGGTGCCGACCGGGTCGTCTGCTTCGGCGACAACCGCAACGACCTGAGCATGTTCGAGGCCGCTGACGAGGCGTACGCCGTCGACAACGCGTCCGACGAGGTGAAGGCCCTCGCGACCGCTGTCATCGGCTCGAACGCCGACGACGGGGTCGCGCGCTGGCTCGCGGTCAATGCCCGGGTGGCGTCGGCCCGCTAGCTGCCGCCAGCGTCGGCAGCGTCTGCCCGGGAAGCGTCGGCGCCCCCAGCGTCAGCGCCCGAGGACGGCCAGCGCGTCGATCTCGACCAGCATCGCCTCGTTCGGCAGCTCCACGAAGACGGTGGTGCGCGTCGGGAAGACTCCCGACGGGACGTGCTCGGTCAGGTAGTCGGCGTACGCGGCGTTCATCTCGGCGAAGTCGCTCCGCTTCGTGAGGAACACGCGGAGCGACAGGACGTCCTCGAAGGTGCCGCCCGCCGCCTCGACCACGGCGCGCACGTTGTCGAGGGTGCGGATCGTCTGCGAGGTCAGGTCTCCGTCGAACAGGTAGGCGCCCGTCAGGGGATCCTGCGGACCCTGCCCCGACACCGAGAGCACGCCGCCCTTCCGCACGCCCTGCGAGAATGTCGTCATGGGCGTCGGGGCTCCGTCGGTGACGACGGGGGTCTTGCTGTCGGTCATGCGGGGAGTCCATCCTTCTCGTACGGGGCCGGTCGGCGACCGCGGCGCAGGATCGACCGTACTGCAAGGATCAGGGGCAGGAGAGAGACCATGGGCGAGACCTCCGTGATGTCGAACAAGGTGTCGTTCACCGGGCGGGGGTGGCCGATCCCGCTCGCGGAGCTGCCCACGCCGGTGCTCACGATCGACACCGGCGTGCTGACGCACAACATCGAGACGATGGCCGAGTGGTGCCGCGGCGCCGGGGTCGACCTCGCCCCGCACGGCAAGACGACCATGTCTCCCGAGATCTGGCGCCAGCAGCTCGACGCCGGGGCCTGGGGCATCACGGTCGCCACCGCCTACCAGGCCGAGGTCGCGCGGGAGGCCGGCGTGCAGAACGTCATCCTCGCCGGCACGAGCTTCTCGCCCGACGCGCTCGCGCGGCTCGCCACCCCCGGTGCCGAGGTGCTGATGTGGGTCGACTCCATCGCGGCCGTGAACCTCGTCGACGAGGCGCTCGGCAGGGCCGGCTCGGCCCGGAGCCTGCCGATCCTGGTCGAGCTCGGAGCCCCCGGCGGACGCACCGGCGTCCGGACGATCGAGGGGGCCCTGGCGATCGCGACGGCCGTGCAGGAGGCCGACAACCTCGTGCTCGCGGGCGTCGCGGGCTACGAGGGCGCGCTCAGCCACGCGACCGATCCTGCCGCCCTCCGCCGGATCGACGACTACCTGGCCGGCCTGATCGAGCTCCGCGACCGCCTCGACGGCGACGCCTTCGCCGAGTGGCTCGAGCGCGGCGGCGACGTCGTCCTGACCGCGGGCGGCAGCGTGTACTTCGACCGCGTCGTCGACGCGCTGGGGTACCGGCACGACCCCCGCGGCGAGCGCGGCGCCCGGACCCGCGTGGTGCTCCGCTCGGGGTCGTACGTCACCCACGACCACGACCTGTACCGGCGGCTCACGCCGTTCGCCCGCACCGACGCGACCGAGACGTTCCTGCCCGCGCTCGACCTCTGGGCGAGCGTCCTCTCGAGGCCCGACCCCACGCTGGCGCTGCTCAACGTCGGCCGACGCGACACCGCCGACGACGAGGGGCTGCCGCTTCCGATCGAGGCCTACCGGGGCGTGGGCGACCAGGCGCGCAGGATCCCGGGCGCCGTCGACGGGGCCCGGGTCACCGGCCTCAACGACCAGCACGCCTTCGTGTCGCTGCCCGCCGACTCCGCGCTCGCCGTCGGCGACCTCGTGCGGCTCGGCATCTCGCACCCGTGCACGACCATCGACAAGTGGAGCGAGATCGCCACGATCCCCGACGGCCGGGGCGGGTCGCGGGGTCTGCCCGCCGTGACCGGGAGCCTCGTGACGCGCTTCTAGCCGCGGTCGGGGCGCGTCCGGCACCCCCGAGCGTCGGCGGAACCCCGGTCCGCGGGGGTGCCGCCGACGGACGGGGGTGCGAGACGTGGCGACAGCAGCAGCAGGTCAGCCGGCGGGCAGGAAGCGACCGGCCCGCCCGTCGGAGGCGAGGCGCCCGTTCACGAAGACGGCCCGGAGCCCGGCGGGCGACAGACGGGGCGACGCGTAGGTGGCGCGGTCGCGGTAGGCGGCGGCGTCGACGAGCTGCAGGTCGGCGGCGGAGCCCGGCGCGATGCGGCCGCGACCCGCGATCCCGAAGCGGACCGCTGCGTCGTGCGTCGTCTTGCGGATCATGTCGCCGCGGGGCAGCACGCCGAGGGTCAGCGCTCGAGAGAACGTCCCGGAGAGCCGCGGGTGGACGCTGCCGGTCTCGCGCGGGAGCCCGTCGCTCCCGACGAGCGCGTGCGGCCAGGCGAGCGCCTGGCGCATGCCCGCCTCGTCGGTGTGGAACACGATCACGGTCAGCTGCGCGCCCGTCTCGACGACGAGGTCGGCCAGGGCCTCCCGGGGGTCGACGCCGAGCTGCGTCGCGATGGCCGCGATCGACGACCCCTCGAAGGCCTCGAGCGCAGGATCGGCGAACCCCGCCAGCACGATCCGCGACGGCCCGACGGCCCGCCACTGGTTCTCGAGCGCGGTGCCGCTCCACTCCCCGGTCAGGCTGGCCAGCACCGCCGCCCGCTCCCCCGGATCGCCGAGTCGCGCCACGAGCCCGGCCGCGCCGCCCTCCTGCGCCCAGGGCGGGAACAGCGACATGACGGTCGTCGAGCCCGCGTCGTACGGGTAGACGTCGGCCGTGACGTCGACGCCCGAGGCGCGGAGGGAGTCGAGGTGGTCGATGACGCGGGGCATGGATCCTGCGTTCCGGGGCCCGGTCACCTTGAGGTGGCTGACGTGCACGGCCGCGCCGGTCTCCCGGCCGAGATCGGCGAGCTCGTCGAGGCTGGCCAGCAGGTGGTCGGCCTCGTTGCGGATGTGCGCCACGAGCAGGCGGCCCCGCGCGGCGGCGGCCCGCGCGAGGGCGAGGAGCTCGGGAGGCTCGGCGGAGTCGCCGGGCGAGTACATGAGGCCGAGGGAGACGCCCGCGGCACCGGCATCGAGGGCGTCGGCCGCGAGTCCGGCGAGGCGGTCGGTCTCGGCGGGCGTCGCGGGGCGGCGGTCGGGGCCCATCACGGCGATGCGGAGGGGCGCGTGCGGGACGAGCGCGACGCTGTTGACCGCGCGGGCCTCGGCGGCGACCGTGGCGAGGTAGTCGCCGAAGGCCGCCCAGGATCGCGCGGGGAACGCTCCGAGGACCGGCCCGGCAGAGTCCACCAGCGCGGGCGACGACGGGGCGACGCCGAGCCCGCAGTTGCCGATCACGGTCGTCGTGACGCCCTGCCCGAGCTTCGGGTCGAGGCCGCCCTCCCGGAACAGCGCGGCGTCGTCGTGCGAGTGCACGTCGATGAAGCCGGGCAGGATCTCGAGGCCCGTCGCGTCGACCACCCGGAGGTCGCGCCCGGGCTCGGCGCGCACCGGCTCGGCGCGCACCGGCTCGGCGCGCACCGGGCCCCGGGGCACGACCTCCACCACGACCCCGCCGCGCACCACGACGTCCGCGCGGACGGGGTCGGCACCGCTCCCGTCGTGCACGAGGCCGCCGCGGACGACGAACGCGTCGTCGTCCCCCGCATCGCGGCTCGGGTCACGCGGCACGACCGGTGTCTCGGGCCGGAACGCGCGGCGCGAGCCCTCGCTCATTCGAACCGCTGGAACGCCGGCTTGTTGGCGTACGTGTACCGGTAGTACTCGGCGAGCGTCAGGCGACTCGCGGCCGCCTCGTCGACGATCACCGTGGCGTGCTGGTGCAGCTGCAGCGCCGACCCGGGGCACATCGCCGACAGCGGCCCCTCGACGGCAGCGGCGACGGCGTCCGCCTTGCCCGCGCCCTGGGCGACGAGCACGACGTGGCGGGCCTCCAGGATCGTGCCGAGGCCCTGCGTGAGGCAGTGCGTCGGCACGTCGTCCGGGTCGTCGAAGAAGCGGGCGTTCGCCTCGCGGGTCGACGGCGCGAGCGTCTTGATCCGGGTGCGCGACGAGAACGACGACGTCGGCTCGTTGAAGCCGATGTGGCCGTTGGCCCCGATGCCGAGGATCTGGATGTCGACGCCGCCCGCCTCGGCGATCGCCCGGTCGTAGTCGGCGGTCGCGGCCTCGATGTCGGCGGCCCGGCCGTCGGGCACGCGGACCCTCGCCGGGTCCATCCCGAGCGGCCCCACGACGTCGCGCGCGATCACGGAGGCGTACGACTCGGGGTGCTCGAGCGGGATGCCGACGTACTCGTCGAGGGCGAAGCCCGACGCCTCGGAGACGTCGAGGTCGCCCGAGGCGACGCGGGCCGCGAGCGACCGGTAGATGTCGAGCGGCGACGACCCGGTGGCCAGGCCGAGGACGGCCGCGGGCTTCGCGCGGACGACCGACGCGATGAGGTCGGCCGCGACCCGGCCGACGTCGGCGGGGGTGGGCAGGATGATGATCTCCACGAGTGCGAGTGCCTCCGTCGGCTCAGCTGGCGATGTTCTGGACGATCTCCGCGATGTACGCGGCGCGCTCCTCGTGCGTGGCCGGACGCCCCGGGACGCCCGGCCTCTTCTGCCACGGGAGCGGCCCCGACGAGCGACGGTACTCGACCCCCACGGCGTCGAGCCGCTCGAGGTGCTTCTCGAGGCGCGGCTCGAACTCGGCGAAGTCGCGCTCCCCCGACGTCCAGACGGCCTCGGCGAGCGCCGAGAGGCGCGGGAAGACGAGGTAGTCGATGGTCCGCGGGGAGTCCATGTACTCGGTCCAGATGTTGCCCTGGCCGCCGAGGATGTGCGCGCGCTCCTCCTCGTCGAGGCCCTCCGGGACCGGCTCGAAGGCGTAGACGTCCTCCACGGTCAGGGGGATCGACACGGGGATCGGCTCCTCCGGGTCGAGCGACTGCCGGTAGTCGAGGTAGACCTGGTCGTCGGGGCACGAGACGACGTCGTGACCGCGCCGGGCCGCCGTGATCGCCCCGGTCATGCCGCGCCACGAGGCGACGGTGGCCGAGGCCGAGATCTCGCCCTCCAGGATCTCGTCCCAGCCGTAGATCCTGCGCCCGCGGGCGGTGATGTGCTCGTCGAGCCGCTGGATGAACCAGGTCTGGAGCTCGGCCTCGTCGGTGAAGCCGCGCTCGCGCATGATCTCCTGCGTCCGGGGGTCGTCGTGCCAGGCGTCGCGCGGGCACTCGTCTCCGCCGACGCCGATGTAGGTGCTCGGGAAGAGGTCCATGACCTCGTCGAACACGTTCCGGTAGAACTCGACGGTCGACTCCTCCATGGCCAGGACGTCGTAGATGATGCCCCAGCGCGTCCCGACCTCGAGCGGGTGCGCCTCGCCGCCGATGCCGAGGAACGGATAGGCCGCGATCGCCGCCTGCGAGTGGCCGGGGACGTCGATCTCGGGGACGACGTCGATGTGACGGGCGGCCGCGTACGCCACGACCTCGCGGATGTCGTCCTGCGTGTAGAAGCCGCCGTGCGGGCGGCCGTCGCCGGGGGCGTCCGCGCCGGCGCCGAGCTGCGACTCCTTCCGCCACGAGGCGACCTCGGTCAGTCGCGGGTAGCGCGTGATCTCGATGCGCCAGCCCTGGTCTTCGGTGAGGTGCCAGTGCAGGACGTTCAGCTTGTGCATCGCCATCAGGTCGATAAAGCGCAGGACGTCGTGCTTCGGCAGGAAGTGCCGCGCCACGTCGAGCATCGCCCCGCGCCAGCCGAAGCGCGGTGCGTCGACGATTGTGACGGCCGGGATCTCCCACGCGGCGCCGGGGGCGGGCGCCTTCCGGTAGACGGCCGCCGGGAGCAGCTGCAGGAGCGTCTGGACCCCGTGGAACACGCCGGCCTCGTCGCCGCCCTGGAGCACCACCGTGTCGGCGTCGACCTCGAGCCGGTACTCCGAGGGCCGCAGGTCGGTGGCCAGGCCGAGGACCACGGCGTGTCCTGATGACCCTGCCTCGGCCTCGCGGAGCGGCAGCCCGGTCGCCGGACGGAGGGCCTGCTGGAGCCAGGCGACCGTCCCGGACAGCGTGTCGGGCGCGACGATGCGGGTGGAGGCGTCGAGGACGAAGACCCCGGTGCCGGTGACGAGCGAGTCGGGCGCGGGGAGGAGCGAGATCACGGTGGACTATCCCTTCACGGCGCCGGCGGACATGCCGGACACCAGATTGCGTTGGATGATCATGAAGAACACGACGACGGGGAGCGAGAACAGCACCGAGGCGGCCATCTGCCCGCCGAAGTCCGTGCCGGTGGTCTGGGTGGTGAACGACGCGAGCCAGACGGGCAGGGTGTAGCGCGACTGGTCCTGCATGAACGTGTAGGCGACCAGGTAGTCGTTCCACGCGGCGATGAACGCGAAGACGCTGGAGGCGATGATGCCCGGCATGACGAGCGGGAAGAGCACGCGGGTCAGCACCTGCCAGGTGGTGGCCCCGTCGATCCTGGCGGCCTCCTCGACCTCCATCGGGATGGCCAGGAAGAACCCGCGCATCACCCAGATCGTGAAGGGCAGCACGGCCCCGACGTAGGCGAGCATCAGGCCGCCGTAGGTGCCGATGAGCCCGATCCTGCTGAAGATCAGGAACTGCGGGATCAGGAGCGCGGTCGCCGGCAGCATCTGCACCACGAGGATGAACACCATGATCGTGCGGCGGCCTCGGAACGTGAAGCGCGACAGCGCGGCCGAGGCGAAGAGTCCGAGCAGGATCGACAGGATCACGGCCCCCGCGACGACGATCACCGAGTTCCGGAGGTAGAGGACGAAGTCGCCCTGCGTGAACGCGACCGCGAAGTTGTGGAGGGTGGGGTGGCCGGGGAAGAACTCGGGCACCGCGGTCATCGCCTCGGTGCGCGGCTTGAAGGCCGTGTTGACCATCCAGTAGACCGGGAAGATCCAGACGATCGAGAAGACGATCGCGATGGTGCTGGAGATCCAGCGGACCTTCCGGCGGCGGCGCGGGCGGGGAGCCGCCTTCGCGAGGCGGCCGGCAGGTGAGGAGGCGTCGACGAGGAGGGGCTCGGTCGCCTCGGTGCCGGTGCCCGCGGGTGCTGTCGTGGTCACAGGTCTTCTCCCGATCGGATGAGGTTGCGGATGTAGAAGACGGTCAGGATCAGCAGGATCAGGGTCGTCACGACCGAGATCGCTGCCCCCTGGCCCAGCTCGAAGCCGACGAACGCCGTCTTGTAGGTGAAGACGCCGAGGGTGGACGTGGCGTCGTCGGGGCCGCCCTGCGAGACGAGCCAGATCTGGTTGAAGACGTTGTAGTCCCAGATCACCGACAGGATCGTGACCAGCAGGAGGGTCGGCTTGAGGAACGTCAGGGTGATGATCCGGTACACCTTCCACTCGGAGGCGCCGTCGAGGCGCGCGGCCTCCTTGAGCTCGGTCGGGATCTGCGTCTCGGCGGCGTAGAGGGTCAGCGCGATGAACGGCACGGCCTGCCACACGATCAGCAGCCAGATCGACGTGTACGACAGGAACGCGTCGTTCGACCAGTCGACGTTCGTCATGTCGCCGAAGACGTGCACCTGCGTGAGCAGCCAGTTGACGACGCCGTAGCCCGGCTGGAACAGCCACTTCCAGACCAGCGACGAGGCGACGTTCGGCATGCCCCAGGCGAAGATCAGCACGATCGTGACTACATAGCGCAGGATCACGCCGAGCCGGGTCAGGAGGTGCGAGACCCCGGTGCCGATCGCGATGCTGCCGACGACCATCGCCGCCGTGAACAGGACCGTGCGGACCAGGGACCACCAGAAGGCCGGGTCGGCCAGGAGCCCGAGGTAGTTGGAGACGCCGACCGAGCTGAAGGCGCCGGTGTAGAGGGTCCGCTGGTCGGTGTCGGTGAACGACGTGAAGACGAGGTAGACGATGGGCGCCACCAGCACGGCGAGGATCACGACGCCGGCGGGGCTCAGCAGCCACACCGGCGCGAGGGAGCGCTTCTTCTTCATCCGGAAGCCGGGAGCGAGGGTCGTGACGGCCACGAGGGAGCCCTTCTGTCGGTCGGGAGGATCGGGAGGTGCGGCGGTGCGCGGGGTGCGGCGGTGCAGGAGCGGCGGGAGCCGCGCGGGGCGCCGCGATCGCTCGCGACGCCCCGCCGGTCTCACTTGGCGTTCAGCTGCTTCTCGGCCGCCGAGTCGAAGCTCTTCGCCGCCGCCTCCGGCGCCTTGGAGCCGGACGCGATGGCGCCGAAGAGCTGGTTGATGCTCTTGTCGCCCTCGAGGTTCGCCCAGTTGCCGCTGGCGGGCGTGGCCTTCGAGTTGAGCGCCGCGTTGAAGAAGCCCTTGTTGAGGTCGCTCAGCGACGAGTCGGCCGCCTTGATGCCCTCGGTGCTGTTGGGGATCCAGCCGTCGTTGCCGTAGACCCACTTCGACTGGATCGACGGGCTGGCCGCGATCTTGGCCCAGGCGAGCGCGAGATCGCTGTTCTTCGACTTGGCGGAGATGCCCCAGTCGGAGCCGCCCAGCATGACGGGCTGCGTCTTCCCGGACTTCCCCGGGAACGGGAAGCTGCCGAGGTCGGCGTCTTTCAGGGCCGGGTTGGCCTTCTGGATGAGTCCGATGGCGCCGTTCGTGTGCAGGATCGCGCTCGTCTTGCCGTCGGCGAAGATCTGGTCTTGATCGGGGCTGTCGGTGTCGAGGGTCCGCGACGCGGCCGACGAGTAGGTGTTCTGGAAGCTCGTGAAGTCGGCGAGGCCCTTCTGCGCCTTGCTCGAGGTGAAGCCGGCCTTCCAGGTGCTGCCGCTCGCCGTGGCGATAGACCCGCCCGCGTCCCAGACGAACTGCATGCCGGCGTACCAGTACTGGCCGGGCAGGTAGAAGGGCGAGAAGTCGGCGGTCGACTTGTTGGCGGCGGCGACCTTGTCGAGGTCGGCCGTGAGCTCGTCGTAGGTGGTGGGCGCGGTCGTGACGCCGGCCTTCGCCCACATCGTCTTGTTGTAGATGACCGCTCGGGCACCGGCGAAGCCGGGCAGGCCGTAGAGCTTCTCGTCGACGGTCGCGGGCTCGGAGAGGCCGGTCAGCCAGGTCTGGCCTTGAGCGAGGTCCTTCTTGTAGGGCGTCAGGTCGAGGAGCGCGCCGTTCGCGGCGTAGCTGGCGACCTGGGTGTTGCCGAGGTCGAGCACGTCGGGCGGCGTCGAGGTGGCGAGCGCCGTCGAGATCTTGGTGGTGATGCCGTCCCACTGCTGGATCTGGACGTCCACCTTCGCGCCGGTCTTCTTCGTGAACTCCTTGTTCACGGCGGCGATGGTGGCGGGGGTGTAGTCGCCCGTCATGACCCACACCTTGAGGGTCTTGCCCGAGCCCTTGACGTCCGGGACGCTCTTGACGCCACCGCCGCCCGCGCTGGTCGTCCCGCCGCTCGAGCACGCGCTGAGCGCCAGGACGGCGGCGAGGCCGAGGGCCCCGACGGTTGCGATCTTCGACTTTCGCACTTTGAACTCCTCGTGGTGGTGGTTGTCGTGGTGATGCGTGGTGGAGGGAGGGGACGGGGCAGGATCAGGAGACGCCGAGCTCGGCGCGGAGCACCAGCGATGCGCCGCCCAGGAAGACGAGGTCGGTGTCGCCGCGGGTCGTGCGGAGCGACAGGCCGCGGCCGACGACGGACAGCGTGCGAGCCCGGACGGTGGCGAGCGCGGCCTCGGCGAACGGGCCGTCGAGCAGCTCGGACGGCCCGGAGAGCACGACCTCGTTGAGGTTGAGCGCGCTGATGACGGGTGCGGTGACGACCCCGAGGGCGCGGCCGGCCGAGCGGAGGGCCGCGTCGCGCTCGCTCTCGGCGAGCCCCTCGATGCGGTCGCTCAGGTAGCGCGCGCCGATGACGACCTCGAGGCAGCCGCGGCGCCCGCAGGTGCAGAGGTCGCCGGTCTCGCCGTCGGAGTCGGTGTCGACGGTGACGTGGCCGATCTCGCCGGCGGAGAACTGCTCGCCCTCGACGAGCGACCCGCCGATGATGAGCCCAACGCCGACGCCGTGCTCGATGGTGATCACCATCAGGCTGAGGCCCGGGACGTCGCGGAACGTGTGCACCCCGAGGGCGGCGACGTTCGCGTCGTTGGCGACGCGGACCGGCACCTGGAAGTGCTTGCCGAGGCGCTCCTGGAGTGCCAGGTCGAACCACTCGAGGTGCAGGGCCTCGCGGACCACCCCCTGGTCGTCGACGATGCCGGGCGAGCCGACCCCGATGCCCAGGATGCGCCGGGTCGTCAGTGCCGACAGCCGCTCCCCCAGCCGGATCGCCCGGGCGATCGCGTCCTCTCGGACGGCGCCGTCGATCTCGATCTCGGCCCGCTCGACGATCTCGCCGCGGAGGTCGACGACGGCCCCGACGAAGCGGTCGGCGCTGGAGAGGTCGAGGACGATCATGTGGAACGCGTCGCGGTTGATCTCGACGAGGGTGGCCGGCTTGCCGACGCGCGTGTCTTCGCGCTGGCCGATCTCGGAGACGATGCCGTCGGCCTCGAGCTCACCGACGAGCACCGACACGGTGGGGCGGGTGAGACCCGACTGACGGGCGAGGTCGGCGCGGCTCATCGCGCCCTGGTGGAAGAGGGCCTGCAGGATGAGCGCGCGGTTGTGCACCCGGTTGTGCTGCGGGAGCGCCTTGGCCGAGACTCGGCGCCGGCGGGGCGCTGCCGCCTCCTGGGCCGTCGTCATCACGTCGTCCGACATGCTGGCTCACTCTCGTCTCGGTTCACGGGGCGGGACCCCTTCCGGGACCGCCGTGGTCTGGTTGTGTTAGTAAATTGCCCTTACAAACAAAAGTCAAGAGGCTTTCTGCTGCTTAATCCCGCCGAAACACACTCGCAATCTCGGCGATTCACGAGCACCCCGACCGTGCGCGACGCTTGCCCTGCTGCGGATTCGTAAGCTTTACTAACAAACATGGATCACGCAGGGAGCACCCGCCGGTGAGAGCCGGGCTCGATATCGGCGGCACCAAGATCGATGCTGCGGCTGTCGACGAGACCGGCCGCGTCGTGGAGATCCTGCGCGTCCCGACCGGGTTCGGCGAGCGGGCCGTGCTGGCCAGTGCGGCAGCGGCGGTGGAGGGCCTCCGCCGCCTGACCGGCGCGCCGGTCGACGCTGTCGGAGTCGGGATCCCCGGGCTCGTCGACCCCGCCACCGGCCGTGTCCGGCACGCCGTGAACCTCGGCTTCGCCGACACCGACTTCGGCGCGCGGCTCGAGGCCCTGACCGGCTCCCCCGTGACGGTCGAGAACGACGTCAACGCCGCCGCCCTCGGCGCGTACTCCCGGCTCGGGCTCGAGGGCCCGGTCGGCTACCTCAACCTCGGTACCGGCCTCGCCGCGGGCATCGTGCTCGACGGACGCCTGTGGCGCGGGTCGCGCGGCGTCTCCGGCGAGATCGGCCACCTGCCCGTCGACCCGCTCGGCGCCGTCTGCGCCTGCGGCCAGCGCGGCTGCCTCGAGACGACGGCCTCGGGCGGCGCCATCGCGCGCCTGTGGCCGAGCGAGCACGCGTACCCGGCCCAGGCCCTGTTCGCCGCGGCCGCCGCGGGCGATGCCGAGGCCGTCCGCGTCCGCGAAGTGGTGCTGGAGGGGGTCGCGGCCGCGGTGCGCATCCTGGTGCTCACCGTCGACGTCGAGTCGGTCGTGATCGGCGGCGGCCTCAGCCACGTCGGCGAGCCGCTGCTCGAGGGCGTGCGGCGGGTGCTCGACAGGTGGGCCGCGTCGTCGTCGTTCCTCGCCTCGCTCGATCTCGGGCGCAGGATCCGGCTGCTGCCCGAGGGGCTCCACGTCGCCGCCGTCGGTGCCGCCATGCTCGGCCGCCCCGCCGGCGTCCTGCACCCCTGACCCGGCTGCCGCTCCCCCGA
The DNA here is from genome assembly GCF_039537585.1 of Frondihabitans peucedani. NCBI lineage: Bacteria > Bacillati > Actinomycetota > Actinomycetes > Micrococcales > Microbacteriaceae > Frondihabitans > Frondihabitans peucedani. The sequence goes on along the minus strand of NZ_BAABAU010000001.1, from coordinate 2,246,067 downwards.
CCCCGCCTCTCGACCACGAGAATCGCCCCCGACCACGGATGAACGCGGTCGGGGGCGATGTCTGCGGTCGGAGCCGCAGCGCGGAGGCTAGAGCGAGGCCAGCGCCTCGTTCAGCGTGGCGGAGGGCCGCATGACGGCCGACGCCTTGGCGTCGTCGGGCCGGTAGTAGCCGCCGATGTCGACGGGGCTGCCCTGCACGCCGATGAGCTCGCCGTTGATCGTCTCCTCCTGGCCGCGGAGGGTCGAGGCGAGGCTGGCGAAGTCGGCCGCGAGGGCTGCGTCCTCCGTCTGTGCCGCGAGCTCCTCGGCCCAGAACAGCGCCAGGTAGAAGTGGCTGCCGCGGTTGTCGATCGAGCCGACCGAGCGGGCGGGCGACTTGTTCTCGTCGAGGAAGGTCGCCGTGGCGCGGTCGAGGGTGTCGGCCAGGATCTGCGCGCGGGCGTTCCCGGTCGAGCTCGCGAGGTGCTCGAAGCTGGCGGCCAGCGCGAGGAACTCGCCCAGGCTGTCCCAGCGGAGGTAGTCCTCCTTGACGAGCTGCGTGACGTGCTTCGGGGCGGAGCCGCCGGCGCCGGTCTCGAAGAGGCCGCCGCCGAAGAGCAGCGGGACGACCGACAGCATCTTGGCCGAGGTGCCGAGCTCCATGATCGGGAACAGGTCGGTCAGGTAGTCGCGGAGCACGTTGCCGGTCACCGAGATGGTGTCCTCGCCGCGGCGGATGCGCTCGAGCGAGAACGACATCGCCTCCACCGGCGAGAGGATCTCGATCTGCAGACCGTCGGTGTCGAGCTCCGCGAGGTACGTGTTCACGAGACCGGTCAGGACGGCGTCGTGGGCGCGGGCGGGGTCGAGCCAGAAGACGGCGGGGGCGCCGGTCGCGCGGGCGCGGGTGACGGCGAGGCCGACCCAGTCGCGGATGGCTGCGTCCTTGGTCTGGCACATGCGCCAGATGTCGCCCTCCTCGACGTCGTGCTCGAGGAGCGTGGCGCCGGAGGCGTCGAGCACCCGGATCGTGCCGGCGCCCGGCGCCTGGAAGGTCTTGTCGTGCGAGCCGTACTCCTCGGCCGCCATGGCCATGAGGCCGACGTTCGGCACCGAGCCGAGCGTGGTCGGGTCGAAGGCGCCGTGGGCGCGGCAGTCGTCGAGCACGGTCTGGTAGATGCCCGCGTAGCTGGAGTCGGGGATCACGGCGAGCGTGTCGTGCTCCTGGCCGTCGCGGCCCCACATGTGGCCGGACGAGCGGATCATCGCCGGCATCGACGCGTCGACGATGACGTCGCTCGGCACGTGCAGGTTGGTGATGCCGCGGTCGGAGTCGACCATCGCCATCTCGGGGCCGTTGTCGAGGCGGCCCTGGAAGGCGGCGCGGATGACGTCGCCGTTCGGCAGGGCGTCGAGACCGTCGAGGAGGGCGCCGAGGCCGTCGTTCGGGTTGAGGCCGGCCGCCTGGAGGTCGGCGCCGTGCTTCTCGAACGCCTCGGAGAAGTAGGCGCGGATCGCGTGGCCGAAGATGATCGGGTCGGAGACCTTCATCATCGTCGCCTTGAGGTGCACCGAGAAGAGCACGCCCTCGCTCTGCGCACGGGCGATCTGGGCGACGAAGAACTCGCGGAGCGGCTTCACGTGCATCACGGTCGCGTCGACGACCTCGCCGGCGCGCACCTTCACGGCGTCACGGAGGACCGTGGTGCTGCCGTCGGCTCCGGTGAACTCGATCGACACGGCACCCTCGTCGGGGACGATTGTCGAGGTCTCGTTCGAGCGGAAGTCGTCGACGCCCATGGTCGCGACGTTCGTCTTCGAGTCGCTCGACCAGGCGCCCATGCGGTGCGGGTGGTTGCGGACGTACTGCTTCACCGAGGCGGGGGCGCGGCGGTCGGAGTTGCCCTGGCGGAGCACCGGGTTGACCGCGGAACCCTTCACCCGGTCGTAGCGGGCACGGACGTCGCGCTCGTCGTCGGTCTGCGGCTCGTCGGGGTAGTCGGGGAGGTCGAAGCCCTGCGAGCGCAGCTCTGCGATCGCGGCCTTCAACTGCGGGACGGACGCCGAGATGTTCGGCAGCTTGATGATGTTCGCCTCGGGGGTGTCGGCGAGCTCCCCCAGCTCGGCGAGGGCGTCGGCCTCGAACTGCTCGTCGCTGAGCCGGTCGGGGAACTGGGCCAGGATGCGGGCGGCAAGCGAGATGTCGCGGGTCTCGACATCGACACCCGCCTTCGCGGCGTAGGCCTCGACGACCGGCAGGAACGAGTACGTCGCCAGTCGCGGTGCCTCATCGGTCAGGGTGTAGATGATCTTGCTCATTCGCGGGACGACTCCTTCGATCTTCGGACAGAATATGTCTCGATATCAAGATACTCTGCCCGAGCGGCCTGGTGCGCCTCCAGCCTAATGAGCCTCTGCCGCCCGACGTCTCACGGACGAGGCACCCTGCCGCGGCAGGGTGCTCAGTCCACGAGACGTGGGGCGGCAGGATCAGGCAGCGGTCTCCGGCGCGGAGGCCACTGCCCGCCCGGTGAGCCGCAGCGCGACGGAGTCGCCGAAGAGGTACTGCTGCTCGACCCCGTGCTGGACGGACACGATCGTGTCGTCGTCGAGCCGGACGGTGGTGCGGCGGAGCGAGCCGAGGAAGCTGGTCGACGCGACGGTCCCGTGGATGTCGCCAGGGCGGGCGTCGACGGCCGACACGAAGACGATGTCCTCGGGCCGGACGAACGCCTGCACCGGGCCGTCGGGGAGCGTGGGGTCGATCGACGGGAGCTGCGCCCCTCGGACCGTGACGGTGCCCGACCGGAGCTCGCCGCGCATCCTGTTGCTGACCCCGACGAAGTCGGCGACGAAGGCGGTCGCGGGGGTGAGGTAGAGCTCCTCGGGCGTGCCGATCTGCTCGATCTCGCCGGCGCGCATCACCGCTACTCGGTCGGCGACGGCGAGCGCCTCCTCCTGGTCGTGGGTGACGAAGAGGGTGGTGATGCCCAGCTCGGTCTGGATCCTGCGGATCTCCTCGCGGAGCGACACCCGCACCTTCGCGTCGAGCGCCGAGAGCGGCTCGTCGAGCAGGAGGACCCGGGGCCGGGTCACCAGGGCGCGGGCGAGGGCCACGCGCTGCTGCTGTCCACCGGAGAGCTGGTGCGCGTACCGGGCGGCGAGGTGGTCGAGGCTCACCATCTCGAGCGCCTCGACGGCGCGGAGCCTCCGGCTGGCGGCGTCGACGCGGCGCATCTGCAGCCCGAACTCGACGTTCTGCAGCACGGTCATGTGCGGGAACAGACTGTACTGCTGGAAGACCATGCCGATGTCGCGCCTGTTGACCGGCGTGGTGGCGACGTCGCGGCCGTCGATGCGGATCGATCCCGCATCGATCGACTCGAGGCCAGCGAGCGAGCGGAGGGCCGTCGTCTTGCCGCAGCCCGACGGGCCGAGCAGGGCGACGAACTCTCCGGGAGCGAGGGTGAGGCTCAGCTCGTTCAGCGCGCGGGAGCCCGAGTACTCCTTGACGACCGAGATCAGCTCGACGGTGGCTCCCTCGCCGAGGCGCTCGAGGGTGGGGGCGGGGCTGGTCGAGGTCATGCGGTCCTCCTGGAGGCGCGGGCGAGGCGGGCGGCGGCGCGGCGTTCGCGGTCGCCGGGGCGGATGGCTCCGAAGCGGCCGATGACGACGAGCAGGATGCCGGCGAAGATGAGCGCGGCGAGCGCGAAGATGGTGGCGACGTACGGGTCCTGCTGGCTGATGAGCAGCAGCGCCGTCTGGAACGTGGTCTGGCTGAGGAACGACGCGATCGTGTACTCGCCGAGCACCACCGCGACCGCGAGGAACACCGCCGAGATGACGCCGCGGCGCATGTTCGGCAGGATCACGCGCCAGATCACGACGGGCCAGCTGCCACCGAGCGACCGGGCGGCCTCGCTCAGCGTCACCAGGTCGAACGCCTGGATGTTCGTGGCGATCGGCCGGAACGCGTAGGGCAGGATGATGATCCCCACCGCGAAGGCCAGGGTCCAGGGGGCGCTGCCGAAGATCGCCGCGACGCGCTGGTACACCGGCACGAAGCCGACGACGAGCACGATGGTCGGGATGGTGATGGGCAGGATGCAGACGAACTCCAGCACGCGGCGGAGGCGCGGGTAGCGGAGCTCGACGAACAGCATCGTCGGCAGGAGGAGCAGCAGCACGATCGCGACGGTGATCACGCAGATGAGCAGCGAGTTCTGGATGCCCTGGAAGAGCGGCGTGTAGTCGACCCCGGCCGCAGCGTCGGGGTGCAGCACCGAGGCGTAGTGGGCGAAGCTGTAGACGCCCGGCTTGCCGCTCGTCCGCAGCGTGAACTCGAACATCGCGACGATCGGCACCAGGAAGACCAGGCCGACGAGCGTCAGGATCACGACGCGCGCGAGTCGCGAGTGCTCGGCGCCGACCCGGGGGGCGCGGCGGGCGCGGGGCGCGGGGGCGGCCGGCTCGGTGGTCGGCTCGACTGCGACGCTGGTCAGCGGGACGGCGCTCATCGCTGCCACCTCGCTGCCCGGCGCTGGAGGAGCGAGTAGAAGAACATGACGACGACCATGATCACGAGCATCCCGAGGGCGAGGACGCCGGCCGTGTTGGCGACGCCGAGGATCGTCTCGCTGGTGAGCTGCTGCTTGATCGTCAGCGGGACGATGCCGCCCTGACTGAGGAGCGCCGCGGCTGTCGCGAACGAGGAGAACGAGTTGGCGAACAGGAGCAGCAGGCTGCCGAAGAAGGCCGGGGCGAGGACGGGCATGGCGATCCTGATCCAGTACTGGCGGCGGGTGGCGCCGAGCGTCGCCGCGGCCTCGCCCCAGGTCGCCTTGAGGCCCTCCATGGCGGGCATGAACGTCAGGATCATGAGGGGGATCGAGAAGTAGGTGTAGGGGATGATCAGGCCGGGCACCTTGTAGAGCAGGGCGCCGTCGCTGTTGATGTCGAAGCCGAAGGTCGACTTCAGCCACAGGGTCACGAAGCCCTGGAACCCGATCGTGGCGATGAACGCGAAGGCGAGCATGACGCCGCCGAACTGCGCGAGCACCGACGACACCGCGTCGACGACCGTACGGAGGAAGCCCTCCGCCTTCGTGCCGAGCAGGGCGAAGCAGACCAGCGCCCCGATCACGGCGCCGAGCACCGCGCTGACGAGCGACACCAGGAGCGAGCCCTGGAACGCCTTCAGGATGGTCGGATCGGCGAAGGCCTGCAGGTTCTGGAACGTGAACGAGCCGCTGGCCGAGAAGAAGCCGCTGGCGACCGCGATGACCGCGGGGATGGCCAGGAAGAGCAGCACGTAGGCCGCGAAGGGCGTGAAGCCGAGCCACGCGACGCTCCGGCGCCGGGGCGAGGAGGCCCCGGTGCCGCGAGCGTCGCGCGGCGCGGTGGACGACGCGCTCGACCCCGCGGGGCGGGTCGGCGCCTCGAGGTCTTTCGCATCAGGGATCGATCGCGTCGTCATCGGACTAGTTGACCGCCTTGGCCCAGCCGGCCGTCAGGAGCGTCGCGGCCTTGGTGGCCTGGTCGCTGGTCAGCTGGACGAAGTCGGAGGGCGCTTCGCCGACCGTCTTCAGGGTGTCCTTCTCGACGGTGCCGGCCTTCTCCATGGCAGCGAGGGTCGCCGGGTAGGCGCCGGAGGCCAGGTAGAGGTTCTGCACGGCGGGCGTGTAGAGGTACTCCTCCCAGAGGCGGGCGGCCGCGGGGTGCGGGGCGTCCTTGTTGATGGCCTGGTTGTAGTAGCTGCCGAGCGCGGTGCCGGGGAGCACGACGGTCTTCCAGTTCGGGTTGCCGGCCGATCCTGCGGCGGGTCCCCAGGCGAGGTTGTTGTAGCTCCACTGGATGACGACGGGGGTCTCGCCGGAGTTGACGGTCGCCTGCGTGGGCAGCGTCGAGTTGAAGTTGCCCTTCGACTTCAGGTCCTTGAAGAAGTCGATGCCGGGCTGGATGTCGTCGGCCGAGCCGCCGTTGCCGAGGGCCGCGAGGTAGACGGCCGAGGCCGCCTCGTTCGCCTGCGTCGGGTCGCCCTTGATCGAGACCTTGTTCTTGTAGTCCGAGCCGAGGAGGTCCTTGACCGAGGTCGGCGCCGTCTTGATGACGCTGGAGTCGTAGCCGATCGACATGAGGCCGGTGTAGTCGTAGTACCAGGCGCCGTCGGCGTCCTTGAAGTCGGCGGGGATGTCCGACCAGTTCGAGACCTTGTACTTCGCCATCAGGTCGAGGTTGTCGTTCAGCACCGCGGTGCCGATGTCGAAGACGTCGGGAGCGGTCGACTGGCCCTTGAGCGACTTCGCCGCGGCGACCTCGTCGGCGCTGGAGCCGTTCGGATTGGCCGAGGTGATCTTGATCTTCGGGTACTTCTTCTCGAAGCCGGCGATGATCTTGCCGTAGTTGGCCCACGACGGCGGCAGGGTGATGACGTTGAGCGCGCCCTCGGCGTTGGCGGCCTTGACGAGGCCGTCCATGCCTCCGAGGTCTTTGGCGCTCGTCGCGGTCGCCGCGTTCGAGTTCGCCGAGCTGCCCGAGCCGGCTGTGCTGCTCGAGGAGCAGCCGGTGAGGGCGATGCCGACGGCGGCCGTGAAGGCCAGACCGGCGACGAGTCGGCGGACCGACTTCTTCGGGAGTGTCTGCACTGGGATGCGTCCTTCTGATCGCCGCCGGTGGTCCGTGGTGCCGGACGAGGGGAAGCCGCTGGCCGATCGGGGCAATGGTTGCCGTCCCCCGTTACGGGGACACGCTCGGTCGGTGAATGGTTCCCCAACTTCCGTTGACCAGTGGCTCTCGCGGCGGGCTCCGGCCTCTCCCGACCCGTGGAGCGCGCCTACTGTCGGAGGATGATCGAATTGGCAGTCTTTGACATGGCGGGCACCACCATCGACGACGGCGGCGCCGTCTACCGGGCCCTGGAGTCGGCCGTGGCGAGCACCGGCGCGACCGTCGACCCGGGCGACCTGCAGACCTGGATGGGCACCGACAAGGTGCAGGCGATCACCGCGCTCCTCGAGCTCGGCGGGGTCGCGCCGACCGACGAGCTGGTGACCGCGACCTTCGCCCGCTTCAAGAGCGAGCTCGCCGAGGCGTACCGGGCCACTCCCCCGTTCGCCTTCGACGGGGTCCCGGAGGCGATCGCGATCCTGCGCTCCCGCGGCATCCGGGTCGCGCTGACGACCGGCTTCGACCGCGACGTCACCGACGGCCTGCTGGCGTCGCTCGGCTGGACGGTGGCGCAGGATCCCGCCGGCGAGATCTCCGACACCGTCACCCTCGACGCCGTGGTCACCACCTCCGACGTCCGCGCCGGACGCCCTGCGCCGTACATGATCCACCACGCCATGGAGCTCACCGGCGTCCACGACGTGAGGGCCGTGCTCGCCGCCGGCGACACCCTCGTCGACCTCGAGGCCGCGCGCAATGCGGGGGCCGTCGCGGTCGGCGTCCTCACCGGGGCGCTCTCGCGCGAGGCCCTCGAGCGCGGCCCGTCCGACCACATCGTCGACGGCGTCGCGGTCGTCCCCGACCTCGCCGAGACCCGCGGCTAAGCGAGCTTCGCCCGCAGCGTCACCACCTCGAACGGCCGGAGCGTCAGCCCGATCTCGTCGCCCGAGGCCCAGCGGGAGCGGTCGAGATCCCGCTCGAGGAGGTCGGTCAGCCAGGCTCCCTCGAGGGCCGCGTCGAACGCGATCGTCGTCGTCGCCCGGCCGCCCTGCGCCTCGTAGAGGCGCACGATGACGTCGCCGGAGCGGTCTTCGGCGAGCTTGACGGCCTCGACGAAGACCGACGGCGACGACACGGTCACGAGCGGCGCGACATCCTGCCCGGACGCCGCCTCCACCGTGCGCGCCGGCAGGTTGAGCCGGTAGCCGTCAGCTGCCGCGTCGAGCACGCCGGGCGCTGCGCCGAGGGTGGTCTGCAGCACGTGGACGCCCTGGTCGGCCGACGGATCGGGGAACCGCGGCGCCCGCAGCAGCGACTCGCGCACCAGCGTGGTGGTTCCGCCATCGTCGCGCGTCGAGCGCGTGATGTCGTGCCCGTAGGTCGACCCGTTGGCCACCGCGACCCCGAAGCCGGGCTCGCCGACGTGCACCCAGCGGTGCGCGATGGTCTCGAACCGGGCGTAGTCCCACGACGTGTTCACGTAGGTCGGCCTCGTGACGTGCCCGAACTGGATCTCGGACGACGCCTGGTCGGCGCGGAGGTCGAGCGGGAACGCCAGCTTCAGCAGCTTCTCGCTCTCGTGCCAGTCGATCTCCGTCTCGATCCGGAGGGCGCTCGCCGCGGCCTCGAGGCGGTAGCGCTGCACGAAGCGCGACGCCCCGTGCTCGTGCACGACCTCGAGGGCGGGGCCTCTCTCCGAGTCGGCGACCGTCACCGACACCGGCGACCGCAGCTCGGTGCGGTTGTGCCGGTAGTGGACGTCGATGTCCCAGGCGTCCCACTGGTTCGGGGTGTCGCGGAAGATCTGCAGGACCGCGGCGGTCTCGCCGGGCGCGATCAGCTCCCGGCCGGACGCCAGGTCGACGAACGAGACCAGCTGGCCCGCCGCGTCGAAGCGCACCGAGACCAGCCCGTTGGCCAGGACGAACCCGTCGCCGTCGGCCCGGGGTGCGACCGGCTCGGGCGGGGCGACCGCGGCGGCGCCGAGCGCGGGGACCCCGGCCGAGGCGACCGGGGCGGCGTTGAAGACGAGGGCCGCGGTGCCGGTGCCGGCGAGCGCGCGCTGGGCTCGTGCGATGAGCGCTTCGAGCTCCCCCGCGATCCTGCGGTAGTTCTCCTCGGCCTGCTGGTGCACCCAGGCGATCGACGAGCCGGGCAGGATGTCGTGGAACTGCTGGAGCAGGACCGTCTGCCAGATCGACTCGAGCGCGTCGTACGGGTAGTCGAGGAGGCCGCGGGCTGCCGCGGTGGCGCTCCACAGCTCGGCCTCCCGCAGCAGGTGCTCGCTGGTGCGGTTGCCCTGCTTCGTGTTCGCCTGCGACGTGTAGGTGCCGCGGTGGAGCTCGAGGTACATCTCGCCCGACCACACCGACGGCTGCGGGAGCGTCGCCCGCGCCTCGTCGAAGAACTCCTTCGGGGAGCCGATCGTGACCCGCGGAGACCCCTCGAGGTCGCGGGTGCGCTTCGCCGCCGCGAGCATCTCGCGGGTGGGACCGCCGCCGCCGTCGCCCCAGCCGAACAGGGCGAGCGAGATGTTCGAGGCGCCCTTCTCGGCGTACTGCCGCTGCGCCCTCGCGAGGTCGGCGGCGCCGAGGTCGGAGTTGTAGGTGTCGCTCGGCGGGAAGTGCGTGAAGACGCGGGTCCCGTCGATGCCCTCCCAGAGGAAGGTGTGGTGCGGCATCCGGTTGGTGTCGTTCCACGAGATCTTCTGGGTGAGGAACGAGTCCGATCCTGCCGCCTTCACGATCTGCGGCATCGCCGCGGTGTAGCCGAACGAGTCGGGCAGCCAGACCTCCTTGGGCTCGTAGCCGAACTCGCGGAGGAAGAACTGCTTGCCGTGGATCAGCTGCCGGGCCAGCGCCTCGCCGCCCGGCATGTTCGTGTCGCTCTCGACCCACATGCCGCCGACCGGCACGAAGCGGCCCTCGGCGACCCGCTCGCGGATGCGCTCGAAGAGCTCCGGGTAGTACTCGCGCATCCACCAGAACTGCTGCGCGCTCGAGCAGGCGAAGACGAAGTCGGGATCGGTCTCCATGAGCTGGAGCACGTTCGAGAAGGTGCGCGCGCACTTCCGGATCGTCTCGCGGACCGGCCACAGCCAGGCCGAGTCGATGTGCGCGTGCCCGACGGCCGTGACCCGGTGGGCGCTGGCGTAGGCGGGGCTCGCGAGCACCCCGGCGAGCGCCTCGCGACCGAGGTGCGCGGTGCCAGCGACATCGTCGGGATCGACCACGTCGCACATCCGCTCCAGGGCGCGCAGGATCTCGGCCCGCCGCGGCAGCGAGGGATCGAGCTCGCGCATCAGCCCCACCAGGGTCCAGGTGTCGCGCTCGAGCTCGTACACGTCGAGGTCGCGCTCGACGAGGTCGATCCTGCGGAGGCTGTAGATCGGCTCGTCGCCGGCGGTCGCCGGGTCGCCGAGCGGGGTCGGGATGTAGAAGAAGTTGCCGCCGATGTCGGGGTTCGACGCGGCCTCGACGTAGACGTCGATCGTGTCGCCGGGGGCGACGTAGAGGGGCACGTACCCGTTGAACGGCTCGAGCGCCTTGGCGATGCTCCCGTCGGGCCGGTAGACGAGCCCCTCGGCCTGGAAGCCGGCCTGGCGGGTGCTGAACCCGAGGTCGATCAGGAGCTCGAGGGCCGTGCCGTCGCCGCCCCACCCCTCGGGGACGACTCCCGTGACGTGGAACCAGGTGGTGCCCCAGGGCCGGCTCCAGGGCGAGCCCACCTCGAAGGGCGTGAAGTCCTGGGAGACCGCGTCGCGGAACGGGACCGGCTCGCCCGGCACCTCCCACGCCTCGATCGTGAGCGGCAGGGCCCTGCGGTAGATCGCCGGGGTGAGGCGTTCGAGGACGAAGCGGTCGATGCGGACCTCGACCGAGGCGCTGTTGTCGTGCATGGTTCTCCTCCTGGAGACTGCCGTGTGCTCATCGCACGCTACGCCACTGCCTCCCGCGGCCCGCGCACGCTACCCTTACCGACATGAACGACCTGCGCCTCGAAGAGCTCTCGGCCACGACCATCGTGGCCGCCAACTCCCTCACGTTGAAGCCCGGTCAAGAGCAGTACGTCGAACCGGTGTCGCACTCGATCGCCGAGGCCTACGTCAATCCGGCGAGCGCCTGGCCCCGCGTCGTCCTCGAGGGCGACGAGGTCGTCGGCTTCATCATGGGCAACTTCGACCCCGACAACGACCACGAAGAGCTGCGGAGCGCGATCCTGCGCATCAACGTCTCGGCGGACGCGCAGGGGCACGGCGTCGGGCGCTTCGCCGTCCACGCCCTCGCCGCCGAGGCGCGCAACCGCGGCTTCGAGCGCCTCACCGTGGCCTACGAGCCCGGCGAGGGCGGCCCGGAGGCGTTCTTCAAGCGCATCGGCTTCGAGGTCATCGGCGAGACCCCCTACGGCGAGCACCTCGCCGCCCTGTCGATCGACTCCGCGCTCGACGGTGGCGACGAGTAGCGACCCCCAGGCCGACATCGACCCCGACGACTGGTTCTCGCGGGTCGAGGCCGTCGTCGAATCGATCCCGCCTGGTCGCGTGATGACGTACGGCGGCGTCGCGGCAGCACTCGGCTCGCGCTCTTCCCGGGGCGTCGGGCGCGTGATGGCCCACGCCGGTGCGGGGCTGCCCTGGTGGCGGGTCGTCCGGGCCTCCGGGCACGCGCCCTCGGGGCACGAGCAGCGCGCCCTCGAGGAGTACCGCGTCGAGGGCACGCCGCTGAGGTGGTCGCGGGCCGGCGCGTTCCGCGTCGACCTGGAGGCCGCCGTCTGGCGCGGCTGACCGCCGCCCGCTCGCCCGCCCGCCGCCGCTCACTCGCTCGCCCGCTCTCCCGACCGCCGCTCGCTCGCCCGCCCGCCCGCGTCGCCCTCTGCCGCCCGACGTCTGGCGGACATCCCACCCTGCCGCGGCAGGGTGATCAGTCCGCCAGACGTTGCGCGGCGAACCCGCTACACCAGCGAGTCGCGCCACGCAGCGTGCAGCTGCGCGAACCTCCCGGTGCCCGAGATGAGGTCGTCGGGGGTGCCGTCTTCGACGACGCGGCCGTACTCCATGACGAGCACCCGGTCGGCGATGGCCACCGTCGACAGGCGGTGCGCGATGATCAGCGCGGTCCGGTCCGACAGCAGCGTCTGCAGCGCCTCCTGCACCAGACGCTCCGACGGGATGTCGAGCGACGCCGTGGCCTCGTCGAGGATCAGGACCGCAGGATCCGCGATGAACGCCCGTGCGAACGACAGCAGCTGCCGCTGCCCGGCCGACACGCGCCCGCCGCGCTTGTTCACGTCGGTGTCGTAGCCGTCCGGGAGCGCCATGACGAACTCGTGCGCGCCGACCGCTCGGGCGGCCCGCTCGATCTCCTCGCGGGTGGCGTCCGGCTTGCCGAGCGCGATGTTGTCCGCGACCGAGCCCGAGAACAGGTACGCCTCCTGGGTGACCATGACGATCGCCCGGCGGAGGTCCTTCGGATGCAGGTCGCGGAGGTCGACGCCGTCGAGCCGGATGCTGCCCCGCGTCGGGTCGTAGAACCGCGCGATCAGCTTCGCGAGCGTCGACTTGCCGGCACCCGTCGAGCCGACGAGGGCGATCGTCTGTCCGGCCGGCACGTGCAGATCGAACTCCGGCAGCACGATCGCGTCGCTGTTGTAGGCGAACTCGACGTCGTCGAAGTCGATGGCGCCCTTCGCGTGCCAGAGGTCGGTCGGGCGCACCGGATCGGGCACGCTCGGCTGCTCCTCGAGCACGCCCGAGATCTTCTCGAGCGCAGCCGACGCCGACTGGTACCCGTTGTAGAACATCGCGAGCTCCTCCGCAGGATCGAAGAAGCGCTTGGCGTAGAGGGCGACCGCGAGCAGCGCGCCGATCTCGAGCGATCCGTCGATGACCCGGAATCCGCCGAAGAGCACCACGGCCGCGAGGGTCGCGTTGCCGATCAGGACGAGGGCGGGATCGAAGGTCCCGAAGAGCTGGAACACCTTCGAGTTCGCGGTCCGGTAGTCCTCGACGTAGCCGCCGTACTCCTTCTCGTTGCGCTTCTCCTTGCGGAACGCCTGGACGGCCCGGATGCCGGTCATCGTCTCGACGAAGTGCACGATCACGCGGGCGCTCGTCACGCGCGTCGAGCGGAACAGCTTCTGCGAGCGCACCTGGAACCATCGCGTCAGGCAGAACAGCGGGATCAGCGCCACCCCGAGGATGAGCCCGGAGGGCGCGTCGAGGCTGACCAGCGCGATGGCGGTGAACACCATGTACAGCAGCCCCTGGACGAGCTGGTTGATCCCGGAGTCGAAGAGCTCGCGGATCGAGTCGAGGTCGCTCGTCTGCCGCGAGATGATCCTGCCCGAGGTGTAGCTCTCGTGGAACTCGAGGCTCAGCCGCTGCGTGTGGAGGAACAGCCTCTTGCGGAGGTCGATGAGCACGCTCTGGCTCACGCGGGCGAACTGCACCGTGTACTGCGCCATCAGGACGGCGCCGATGATGCCGGTGCCGAGGTACAGGCCGACGACCACGAACGCCGGCATCCAGTCGTTCTGCTTCACGAGCGCGGGCAGCGCGTTGTCGATGCCGTACGCGATCAGCGTCGGCCCGGCCACCTGCGCGGCGGTCGAGACGACGACCACGACGGCCGTGATGATGAGGCGCGTGCGGAGCGGCGCGAGGAGCGAGGCGAGCAGGATCCGCGAGCGCTCTCGCAGCGTCCGGCTCTCAGCGCGCGTGAAGTTGTCGCGCTCCTCGCCCCGGACTCCCTGGGTGGTGGCGGTGCTCATGCGAGCACCTCCTCTCGGGTGTTCTCGTCGTCGTCGTCGAGCGACGAGATGACGTAGCGGTAGTGATCGTTGGTCGCGATGAGGTCGGAGTGCCGACCCACCGCGGTGACGCGCCCGTTCTCGAGGAGCGCCACGCGGTCGGCGAGGTTCACCGTGGAGGGGCGGTGCGCGACGATGAGCGACGTCGTCGAGGCGAGCACCCGGCGGAGCCCTGCCTCGACGCGGGCCTCGGTGTCGACGTCGAGCGCCGACAGCGGATCGTCGAGCACCAGGATCGCCGGTCGGGCAGCGATCGCCCTCGCCAACGCGAGCCGTTGTCGCTGGCCGCCGGAGAGGCTGAGGCCCTCCTCGCCGACCTTCGTGTCGACCCCCTCGGGCAGCAGCTCGACGAAGTCGGCCTGGGCGATGTCGAGAGCCTCGCGCATCACCCGGTCGGCCTCGTCGCCCGACAGGTCGGGGCGCCCGAGCAGGACGTTGTCGCGGACGGACGCGCTGAACAGCGTGGCGTCCTCGAAGGCCATGCCCACGTGCCGGCGGAGCTCCTCCCGGGTGAGGTCGCGCACGTCGACGCCGTCGATCAGGACCTCGCCGCCGGTGACGTCGTACAGGCGCGGCACGAGCGCCAGCAGGGTGGTCTTCCCGGAGCCGGTGAGCCCGACGAGGGCCATCGTCTCGCCCGGTTCGAGCACGAGGTCGACCCCGTCGACCAGGTCGGCGAACTGTGCCGGGGAGTCCTGGTAGCGGAAGTGCGTCGCCCGGAACTCGAGCCGACCGTGCGGTTCGGTGATCGTCTTCGGGTTCTCGGGGTCGGTGACGGTGTTGACGCTGTCGAGCACCTCGAAGTAGCGGTCGACGGCCGTGCGGGTGTCGAAGGTCATCGACATCAGGAAGCCGATCGACTCCACCGGGAAGCGCAGGACCGTGGCCGTGGCGAAGAACGCGAACAGCTCGCCGACGCTCAGCTGCCCGACCGAGGCCAGGTAGATGCCGCCGAGGAGGCACAGGGCGAACGCGACGTCGGGCACGAGCAGCAGCCACAGCCAGAGCTGGGCGATGGCCTTTGCCTTCTCGATCTCGGTGCCGCGGAGGTCCTCGGCCCGCTTCGCGAAGTCGCGGAGAGAGTGCTTGCCCCGGCCGAACGCCTTGAGCACGCGGATGCCGTGGACCGACTCCTCGACGCTCGTCGCCAGGTCGCCGACCTGGTCCTGGCTGCGACGGGCGATGGTCGAGTAGCGGTTCTCGAACCGGAGCCCGACGACCCAGATCGGGATCGACGCGACCAGGAAGATCAGCCCGAGCACCCAGCTGTAGAAGAACAGCACGACGAACCCGATCGCGATGGTCAGGAAGTTGACGACGAGCAGGACGATGCCGAACGCCAGCCAGCGCCGGATCAGGCTCAGGTCGCTCACGGAGCGGCTGAGCAGCTGCCCGCTCTGCCAGCGGTCGTGGAACGCGACCGGCAGGTCTTGGAGCTTCGCGTACAGGCCGTTGCGCATGCTGGCCTCGACGTGGGTCGACGGCGTGAGCACGAGCCAGCGGCGGGCCATGATCAGGATCGCCTCGGCCACGCCGAGCCCGGCCACGACGAAGAAGGCCGGCCAGACCTGCCGCGAGTCGCCGCTCGACAGCGGCCCGTCGACGAGCTGCTGCAGCACGAACGGGATCAGGAGTGCGACGACCGAGGCGAGGAGCGCGGCCACCATGCCCAGGATGATCCTGGGCAGGGCCGGTCTCACGTACGGCAGGAGCCGGAGGAGTGTGCGGAGAGTGGACAGCCGCTCGCCGTCGCCCTTCTGGGGCGTGGCGGGCGACGGGGGATGCTGAGGCATGGGGTATCCGAGTCGTCGTGATGCGGGCCGACGTGGTCGACCAAAGAGTGTCCGCTCCCCGGTGGCGGGAGCGGGTGCAGGCGGGCTGTGCCGCGGGCCGAGGCCCTGAGGCGCGCTGGGCGCGGCTCTGCGTGGTGGGTGTGGTGCTGGCTGCGGACTCGCGGCTACGCGGCGCGGCGCTCGGCGGCTGGGATCGTGGATGCGATCGGGGCGGCGAAGGAGGGACGCTCGACGGCGGTTGTCGTCTCGACCGTGGTCTTGGTTGTCTTCTTCATCATGTCCTCCCGAGGCATACGCAGTGTGTCGTCTATCCGGACCGGAATCGGCCTCGACCGCCCTGCGGTCGGCTGCACGCAGCCTTACAGGATAGGGCTGGGACGATCCTGAGCACAAGGACCAATCCCGGTGGGAGGTTGATCGGAGGTTCGCGTCTCAGTGGAAGAAGTGGCGCTCGCCCGTGAAGTACATCGTGACACCGGCGGCCTGGGCCGCAGCGACGACCCCCTCGTCGCGGATCGACCCACCGGGCTGGACGACGGCGCGCACCCCCGCCTCGAGCAGGACCTCGAGGCCGTCGGCGAACGGGAAGAACGCGTCGGACGCGGCGACGGAGCCGGCAGCCCGCTCGCCCGCGCGGTCGACCGCCAGGTGGCAGGAGTCGACCCGGTTGACCTGGCCCATGCCGACGCCGACCGAGGCTCCCTCGTGAGCGAGCAGGATCGCGTTCGACTTCACCGAGCGGCAGGCCGCCCAGGCGAACTCGAGGTCGGCGCGCGTCTCGTCGTCGGCCTCCTCGCCCGCGACGAGCTGCCAGCGAGAAGAGTCGAAGCCGGTGAAGCGGTCGCTGTCTTGGAGGAGCAGGCCGCCCGAGATCTGCTTGACCTCGCGGTCGGCGAGCGCGAAGCCCTCGGGCAGGCGGAGCAGGCGGATGTTCTTCTTCGTGCGCAGGATCTCGAGAGCGTCGTCGTCGAAGGCGGGCGCGACGACGACCTCGGTGAAGATGTCCTTCACGGTCTCGGCCATTGCGCGGGTGACGGGACGGTTCGCCGCGATCACGCCGCCGTAGGCCGAGACGGGGTCGCAGGCGTGAGCGCGAGCGTGAGCGTCGGCGATCGGGTCGGGCGCGAGCGGGCCGCCGACGGCGATGCCGCAGGGGTTCGCGTGCTTGATGATCGCGACGGCCGGGTCTTCGAAGTCGTACGCCGCACGCACGGCCGCATCGGCGTCGACGTAGTTGTTGTACGACATCTCCTTGCCGTGGAGCTGCTCGGCCTGCGCGATGCCGCGACTGCCGGGCTGGGCGTAGATGGCGGCGCGCTGGTGTGAGTTCTCGCCGTAGCGGAGGGTGTGCTGGAGCTCGGCGGTGACGGTGAGCTCGGCCTCGAAGTCGGCCGCATCATCGTGCAGGACCGGCTCGCGAGCCGCCTCGTGCTCGGCCCGCACCCCGACGTTCTCGGCGAAGTACGCCGCCACGGCCGTGTCGTAGGAGGCCGTGTGGGCGAAGGCCTCTCCGGCGAGGCGCTGACGCTGCGCGAGCGTGGTGCCGCCGAGCGTGAGGGCCTTGACGATCTGCGGGTACGACGCGGGCGACACGGCGATGGCGACGTTGGCGTGGTTCTTCGCCGCGGCGCGGACCAGGGCGGGCCCGCCGATGTCGATGTTCTCGATGACCGTCGGCGTCTCGGCACCCGAGGCGACCGTCTCGACGAACGGGTAGAGGTTCACGACGACGAGCTCGAACGCGGCGATGCCGAGGTCGCGGAGCTGGTCTTCGTGCGACTCGAGGCGGAGGTCGGCGAGCACGCCCGCGTGGATCGCGGGGTGGAGGGTCTTCACCCGGCCGTCGAGCGACTCGGGGAACCCGGTGACCGCGCTGACGTCGGTCACGGCGAAGCCGGCGTCGCGGATGGTCTGCGCCGTCGAGCCCGTCGAGACCATCTCGACGCCCGAGGCCGCCAGCGCGGTCGCCAGCTCGACGAGGCCGGTCTTGTCGCTGACCGAGAGGAGCGCCCGCCGGATCACCACGGCGTCGCGGTCGCGGTACAGGCTGGGGTCGATGGCGTGGCCGCTCATGCGTGGGTCGTCTCCGTGAGGTCGAGGGTTCCGTTGGCGATGTCGAGGATGCTCGTGACGAGGAGGCGGCGCTCGACGACCTTGATGCGGTCGTGGAGCGTCGCCTCGGAGTCGCCCGGCAGGACGGGGATGCGCTCCTGGGCGAGGATCGGACCGGAGTCGACGCCGTTGTCGACCACGATCACGCTGGCTCCGGTCTCGGCCACGCCCGCGGCGAGCGCGTCGCGGACGCCGTGCGCCCCCGGGAACTCGGGCAGGTAGGCCGGGTGCGTGTTGATGAGGCGCGGGCTCAGCGCCGCGACGAAGCGCGGCGGCAGCAGCCGCATGAAGCCGCTCAGGACGACGAGGTCGGCGTCCCACTGCTGCACCTGCGCGAGCAGCTCGTCGCCCCAGGCCTCGCGGCCGTCGAAGCTCGAGAACGGCACCGAGAAGGTCGGGATGCCGAAGGCCTCGGCGTGGGCGAAACCGTCGGCCTCGCGGTCGGCACCGACGGCGACGACGCGGGCCGGGTACTCGACGTCGTGCGCGGCTTCGAGGAGGGCCCGCAGATTCGAGCCTCCGCCGGAGATGAGCACGACGAGCTTCAGCACCCGCCAAGCCTAGCGTGGCGCCTCAGCGCCGCAGGTCGTCGAGCTTCTCGGTGGGGACGGCGTCGGCCGGGGTCGGGGTGGTGGAGCTGGTGCGCGAGTCGCCCGTGTCGCGCGTGCCGCCCGAGTCGCGGCTGCCACCCGATGCGCCCGTACTGCGCGAGTCGCCCGTGCTCCCCGGGGCGCCGCGGCTCGGGAGCCGGTCGCCGACGGCGGCGGTCAGGTCGCCGAGCGTGACCGCGGGCTGCCGCACGATCAGGGCCAGCACGGCCGGGACGGCGACCTCGAGCGCGGCGAACGCGCCGACGACGAGACCGTCGGGGCCTACGGCCACGAGGCGGCCCGGGCCCGCCGATCCTGCTGAGAAGCCGGTCGCGAGCCCGATCACGAGGCCCGCTGCGACACCGGTCGAGACACCGGCGACGGCGCGCATCACGAGGGTGTCGTCGGAGCCGAGCGCCCGCTCGACGGCGGGGCGGAAGAGCGTGATGACGACGAACGACGCCACGACGGGGACCAGGATGCCGATGAACCCGAAGGTCGGCGACGACGTCGGGAGGGCGCCGAGGAGCGGGATCGCGGGCATCGGCCCGATTGTCGTGCCGAGGGGCGAGACCGAGGATCCTGCGCCCAGGGCGAACCCCGGGCCGATCAGCCACGACGCCGCCCAGGCGATCGCATTCGGCACCAGGGCGATCTGGCCGAGCGTCAGCGCGAGACCGCCGAGGCCGCCAGCGTGGGCGCCCTCGTACAGGGTGATGATCGACGCGTAGTGGGTCAGCAGCAGCAGGCCGACCACGACGCCCGAGACGGCGAAGACGATCACGGCGACGCTGAGACCCGCGCGCACGGCGACTCCCGCGACCGAGCGACCGATCTCGGGGATGCGCCCGAGGGCGTCCAGGATCGCGCCGGTCACCGGGTCGGGGTCGGCCCCGCGCCGTCGACGGTTCACCTCGGCCGCCACCAGGAGGGGGACGGCGTAGACCAGGGTCGGCAGGAGGACGCTCTGGATGCCTGCGATCCGGACGAGGGGCTGATGCGCGGAGGCGGCGATCAGCGCCGCGAGGACGGCGAACGTGGCGATCGCGGTGCCGCTGCCGAGCGCGCGGTGGCGGGTCTCGGCGATCCTGCGGCCCGTCCGGGCGCCGAGGAGCACGGTCGCGAGCGCGAACCCGAGGGCCGCGATGGTCACGACGATCGGGGCCCCGGCCCCGGAGATACCGGTGGCAGCCGCGGCCGACTTCGAGAGCGTGAAGGTGAGATCGACCCCGTGGCCGACGAGCCAGATGTCGACGCCGGCGCGCCAGAAGACGAGCCAGTCGATCTGGAGGCCGTACTGGAACGCCCAGAGGAACGTCAGGGCGACGACGGGGACGCCCACGCCGATGCCCACGACGAGGAGGGACTCGAGCGCGGCGAAGACGGCGGTTGCGGGGCGGTTCATACGGCGACGACTGTACCTCGGGGCACCGACGCCGGAGGACCGCCCCGCCGCCCCTCAGGCTCCCGACACGCAAATCGGCCCCGGTCACGCAGCGTGCTGCGTGTCCGGGGCCGGAATGCGTGCTGTGGGCGAGCCGACTCAGCCCGCGAGCTGGCCGTACACCTCGCGCAGAAGCGCGGCGGTCTCGGACGGCGTCTTGCCGACCTTGACGCCGGCGGCCTCGAGGGCCTCCTTCTTGGCCTGCGCGGTGCCCGCCGATCCGGAGACGATCGCGCCCGCGTGACCCATGGTCTTGCCCTCGGGCGCGGTGAACCCTGCCACGTAGCCGACGACCGGCTTCGTGACGTGCGCCTTGATGAAGTCGGCTGCGCGCTCTTCGGCGTCGCCGCCGATCTCGCCGATCATGACGATCGCCTTCGTCTCGGGGTCGTTCTCGAACGCCTCGAGCGCGTCGATGTGGGTCGTGCCGATGACGGGGTCGCCGCCGATGCCGATGGCGGTGGAGAAGCCGAGATCGCGCAGCTCGAACATCATCTGGTAGGTCAGGGTGCCCGACTTCGAGACGAGCCCGATCGGGCCCTTGCCGGTGATGTTGTTCGGCGTGATGCCGACCAGCGACTCGCCGGGCGTGATGATGCCGGGGCAGTTCGGGCCGATGATGCGCGTCGCGCCGCCCTTCGACTTCGCGAGCGCCCAGAACTCCGCTGCGTCCTGCGCGGGGATGCCCTCGGTGATGACGACGACGAGCGGGATGCCGGCCTCGATGGCCTCGACGACGGCGTCCTTCGCGAACGCCGGCGGCACGAAGACGATCGACACGTCGGCGCCGGTGGTCTCGATCGCCTCGGCGACCGTTCCGAAGACGGGGAGCTCGACGTCGCCGTGCGTGACGGTGGTGCCGGCCTTGCGGGCGTTGACCCCGCCGACCACCTGCGTGCCGGCCTTGAGCATGAGGGCCGTGTGCTTGGTGCCCTCGCCGCCGGTGATGCCCTGGACGATGACCTTGTTGTCTTTGTTGAGGAAGATCGACATGTCTGTTGGTGCCCTTTACTTCGAAGCGAGCTCGGCGGCCTTGTCGGCAGCCTCGTCCATGGTCGGTACGACGGTCACGAGCGGGTGGTTCGCCTCCGCCAGGATGCGGCGCCCCTCGTCGACGTTGTTGCCGTCGAGGCGGACCACGAGCGGCTTCGTCGCGGCGTCGCCCAGGATGCCGAGGGCTGCGACGATCCCGTTGGCGACCGCGTCGCAGGCGGTGATGCCGCCGAAGACGTTGACGAAGACGCTCTTGACCTGCGAGTCGCCCAGGATGACGTCGAGGCCGTTGGCCATGACCTCGGCGCTCGCCCCGCCGCCGATGTCGAGGAAGTTCGCCGGCTTCACGCCGTTGTGCTTCTCGCCGGCGTAGGCGACGACGTCGAGCGTCGACATGACGAGGCCCGCGCCGTTGCCGATGATGCCGACCTCGCCGTCGAGCTTCACGTAGTTGAGGCCGGCCGCCTTGGCCTTGGCCTCGAGCGGGTCGGCCGCCTCGGCGTCTTCGAGCTCGGCGTGGTTCGGGTGCCGGAAGTCGGCGTTCTCGTCGATCGAGACCTTGCCGTCGAGAGCGACGATGTCGCCCTGCTCGGTCAGGACCAGCGGGTTGACCTCGACGAGGCTGGCGTCTTCGCCGGTGTACACGTCGTAGAGCTTGACCAGGACCGGCGCGACCTTCTCGATGAGGTCGTCGGGGAAGCCGCCGGCCTTCGCGATGGCCTTGGCCTTCTCGAGGTCGATGCCGGTCAGCGGGTCGACCTCGACGCGGGCGAGGGCCTCGGGGCGCTCGACCGCGAGCTCCTCGATCTCCATGCCGCCCTCGACGCTGCACAGCGACAGGTACGAGCGGTTGGCCCGGTCGAGGAGCACCGAGAAGTAGAACTCCTGCTTGATCTGCGCGCCGCCGGCGACCATGACCCGCTTGACCTCGTGGCCCTTGATGTCGAGCCCCAGGATCGCCTCGGCGGCAGCCTCGGCGTCGTCGGGGGTCTTCGCGACCTTAACTCCGCCGGCCTTGCCGCGGCCGCCGACCTTGACCTGCGCCTTGACGACGGTCACGCCGCCGATCTTCTCGGCCGCCGCCCTCACCTCGGCCGGGGTGTCTGCGATGAGCCCCGGCAGGACCGGCACGCCGTAGGCCTCGAAGAGGTCTCGGGCCTGGTACTCGAAAAGATCCACGCTGTTCTTCCAATCCGCATCTCTGCGTCATCACGTCTCTGCGTCGTCACGGTCGTCAGGATCACGACCGGGGACTGCACCCGAGGATGCCGGAGCCCCGTCCGCACTCGTCTCGAGCTCTCTCGACATCGAGACATCGGGCCGGGGTCAGCCTAGCGCTTCCGGCCTTTCCGGAGCCTGCAGAGAGCCCTGTCCCGCTCGCCGGGGGCCGTGCCGACGCGACCACGGGCCGACCCGCTTCGACCGGGCCGTCCCCCTCTCTCGGGCCGATCCGCGGCGGCGGGAGTACAACGGCGCCATGAGCGAATCAGATGCCCCCTTCAGCGACGACGACACCGAGACCCGCTTCGAGGAGAGCCAGCAGATCGTGACCAACGACGCGGTCGCCGGTGAGACCGTGGAGCAGGGCGTGGGCGAGGGGAACGACGGCCCGACGGGCGGCTCTCCGCGCGAGGGCGAGCCCTACGAGGCCCCGAACGACCTCGAGGGCGACGAGGTCGACCTCCCCGAGGAGTAGCGGACCTCTCCTCCACCGACGGCCGCCGGGCGTGATCCCTCCCCAGGGACGCCCCGGCGGCCGTCCCGCGCCCGGGAGATCCGCGAGGGTCGGCCCATGTTCACACCACTTCGGATGTCCGGCCCACCCCTCGACCGGCGTCGGAGGCGCCCCGGCGCTCTCCTCGCCCTCGCGATCCTGCTCGTCGCCTTCACCGCGGCGTCCCTCGTCCGCTCCTCGCCCGCCCACGCGCTGACCTCCTCCGGCCACGGCGTCGGCTACCTGTCTGCGGCCGACGGCACGTCCTGGCTCGGCTCCTACCGCATGGACGACGGCCGCCTCGGATTCTGCCTCGACGTCGGCAGGCTCTCCCCGGTCGGCCACTCCTACACGACCACCGCGACCTCGCAGATCTCCGGCACCACTGCCGAGCAGACCGCGAGGCTGGCATTCATCGCGAGGTCGTTCGCCTTCACGCCGTCGGCCGACGATGCCGCCGCCGCGCAGCTCGCCGTCTGGACCATCACCGGCCTGCACGGTCACTCGCAGGCCTACTACGCGGGGCGAGCGGGCGGTCGCGCGGCCGCCGTCGTGACTCGGGCGAACGAGATCCTGCGCTCCGCGGCCGCTCAGGCGTCGATCCGCGCGGAGGCGACGGTCGACCTGCGACTCGACGATCGAGGCGTGGCCAGCGTCCAGACCGACATCGCCGCGGTGCACCCCGACGGCACGAGGACGACAGTGCCGAAGGGCACGTACAGCGGCGTCCTGAAGCTGCTCCACGCGAAGCTGCCGAACGGCTCGTCCTCCGGGTCGGTCGCCAACGGCACCAGGATCGCGCTCACCGCCGACACCAGCGCCTCCCGCGTCGCGATCCGGGCCGACGCCACCTTCACCGCCCTCAAGATCGGCGGGCAGGTGACGGTCGGCTCGAGTGCCGCCGGGTCTCAGCGACTCCTCTACTCGGCGGGCGCCAAGGGCGTGGCGACGGCCATTGCGACGGCGTCCGCGCTCTCTCCGAGACCCTTCCGGCCGCGGGTCGTGACGCAGACGAGCCGGGCCCAGGTGTCGCCCGACGCCGAGCTGCGCGACCGTCTCACCGTCTCTGCCGCTCCGGGCGAGGGTCTGCTCGGCGAGTGGGGCCGCTACCGCTCGGGCGACACCACCGCGCCCATCCCGGTCACCGTGAAGAGCCGCCTGCTCGGGCCCTTCGCCGACGCGGTGCGGCCGTCGGCCGAGTGGCCTGCCTCGGCGCCGGTCGTCTGCACGGTGAGCACCGCCTTCACCGACGGCCCTGGTACCGCCACGACGCCGGCCTGCCGGGTCCCCGAGACCGGGCACTACGTCTGGGTCGAGACGATCGAGCCCGCAGACACCCCCGCCGACCGCGGGCGTGACCGCGTCGAGGCCTGGAGGTCGCCCTTCGGCACGGCGAGCGAGGCCACGTTCAGCCCGTCCGGCGTGTCCGTGCACACCACGGTCGCCGACGAGACGCTCGAGGCCGGCGGATGCGCCGTCGACGAGCTCGACATCACGGGCCTCTCGACCGGCGGCGACTCGCACGACGGGGTCGAGGTCGAGTCGCTGCTGCTCGGACCGTACGACGCGCCTGTCGCCGACGGGACAGACCTCTCCGACCTGGGTGCAGCCCCGGTCGCCGGGACCACCACCACTCGCCTGGCAGCGGACGGCAGCTACACCACGCCGTGTCTCCGGGTCTCGGAGCCCGGGCACTACGTGTTCGTGTTCCGGTCCGCAGGATCCGCGCCCGACGCGTCGGGCCACCGCGAGATCGCGCCGTTCTCCGACCTCGTCGCCCACGCCCCGGAGATGCTCACGGTCGCGGCGCCCGAGAAGCCGACCGCGCCTCCGACCACGCCCGCCGTGGTGACGCCGCCGGCCACCACTCCCCCGGTGGCGACTCCGCCCGTGACCGCGCCGCCCGTCACCCCCGCAGTGGTCGTCCCGCGTGCGACGCGGACGCCGAGGCCGCAGCCCGCCGCGCTCGCCTTCACGGGAAGCTCGAGCACGGCAGGGCTCCTCGCCCTCGGCGGGCTCGGCGTCAGCCTCGGCGCCCTCTCGCTCGGAGGCCGGGCGCTGCTCCGCCGCCGACGCGCCCGCCTCGGCTAGGCCTCGACCGGCCACCCGTAGAACGACAGGCGGTCCGGCGGGCCGGGCTCAGAGCCCGGCCTGCCGGACCGCCGGCGCACCGGACCGCCAAGACGGCTAGACCTTCTCGATCGGCGCGACCTTGATCAGGAGCTTCTTCCGGCCGGCGGTGTCGAACTGCACCTCGGCGATCCGGCGCGGACCCACACCGGTGACGGCCACCACACGCCCCTCGCCGAAGTCGACGTGCGAGATCCTGTCGCCGGCTTCGAGCTCGAGGTCGCCGTTGTCGCGGACGGTGCCCGTGACGCGGTTGGCCCACTCGGTCTTCGGCTTCGTCTTCGAGGCCGCCGTCGCGCGGTCGTAGCTGCCTCCACCGAAGCCGCCGCCCGCACGGGCCCGGCCGCCGAAGCCGCCGCTGTCGCCGCCGAGACCCCCGTCTCGTCGCGCGTTGAGCGCCCGCGGCTGCGTGCCGCCCCGGCTGGTCGCCATGCCGGGCGACTGCTTCCAGTCGATCAGCTCGACCGGGATCTCCTGGAGGTACCGCGACGGCATCGCCACGTTGACCTCGCCGAACTGCGCCCTGGTCATCGCGAGCGAGAGGAACAGCTTCTTCCTGGCGCGCGTGATGCCGACGTAGAACAGCCGGCGCTCCTCGGCCGGGCCGCCCGGCTCGGAGGCGGACATGCGGTGCGGCAGGAGGTCTTCTTCGACCCCGGTCAGGAAGACCGCCTCGTACTCCAGGCCCTTGGCCGTGTGGAGGGTCATGAGCGAGACGGTCCCGCTCGAGTCGTCGAGGTCGTCGGCCGCGGCGACGAGGGTGACCTCCGTGAGGAAGTCGAGGAGGGTGCCCTCGGGGTTGTTCTTCTGGAACTCGCGGGTCACGGCCACGAGCTCGTCGATGTTCTCGGCGCGGGCCTCGTCTTGAGGATCGCGCGAGGCGCGCAGGGCGTCGACGATCCCGCTGCCCTCGATGAGCGCGGTCAGGATGTCGCTGACCGGCGCGGTCGCGGACGTCGCCGACACGTCGTCGAGCAGCTTCGCGAGCCCCGTGATGGCACCGGTGACCTTCGGCCCGAGGCCGAGCTCGGACGCGTTCCGGAGCGCGTCGCGGAGCCCCACCTCGTGCTGGTCGGCGTACCGCTGCAGGGCCGTCTCGGTCGCCGGTCCGATCCCGCGCTTGGGAACGTTCATGATGCGGCGGAGCGCCATCGGGTCGGCGGGGTTCGCCACGGAGATCAGGTACGCCATGGCGTCTTTGATCTCGGCGCGCTCGTAGAACTTGGTGCCGCCCAGCACCCGGTACGGGATCGCGGAGCGGATGAAGATCTCTTCGAGGGCTCTGGTCTGGGAGTTGGTGCGGTAGAAGACGGCCATGTCTTTGTA
Organism: Frondihabitans peucedani; assembly: GCF_039537585.1. Lineage (NCBI taxonomy): Bacteria > Bacillati > Actinomycetota > Actinomycetes > Micrococcales > Microbacteriaceae > Frondihabitans > Frondihabitans peucedani. Next base: position 2,220,513 of record NZ_BAABAU010000001.1, on the reverse strand, counting down.
CGCCATGCCGTCGTCGTGCAGGGTCGCGATCTCGTCGGCCACGAACTGCGCCTCGTCGTGCCCGGTGTAGCCCGTGAAGCCCGTGATCTTGTCGCCCGAGCCGACCGTCGTGAAGAGGTTCTTGGCCTGGCGGTCGAAGTTGTTGGCGATGACGGCGTTGGCCGCGTCGAGGATGTTCTGCGTCGACCGGTAGTTCTGCTCGAGCAGGATCACCTTCGAGTTCGGGAAGTCGTGCTCGAACTCGGTGATGTTGCGGATGTCCGCACCCCGGAAGGCGTAGATCGACTGGTCGGAGTCGCCGACCACGGTGAGCGAGGCGCCCGGGATCCGGCCGCTCCCGTCGCGGAGGCTGGCGACGAACTGCCCGCCCCGCTCGAGGTCCTCGACGAGCTCCGGGTCGACGGGGCGCGTCAGCTCGCGGATCAGCGCGTACTGCGCGTGGTTGGTGTCTTGGTACTCGTCGACCAGGATGTGACGGAACCGACGCTGATAGACCGCCGCCACGTGCGGGAACGCCCGGAACAGGTAGACCGTCTGCGCGATGAGGTCGTCGAAGTCGAAGGCGTTGGCCCGCTGCAGCTCTCGGGTGTACTGGCGGAAGATCTCGAGGAACATGACCTCCTGCGGGTCGCCCAGGTTGATCTGCCGGGAGTAGCTCTCGACGTCGCTCAGCTCGTTCTTGAGCTTCGAGATCTTGCCCGAGGCCTGGCTCACGGTGAAGCCCAGCGAGTCGGCGTCGAGCTCCTTGAGGATCCGCTTGAGGAGGGCGCGCGAGTCGGCGGAGTCGTAGATCGTGAAGCTCTTCGTGAAGCCGAACTGCTCGGCCTCCCGGCGCAGGATGCGGACGCAGGCGGAGTGGAACGTCGAGATCCACATGCCCTCCGACGACTGCCCGATCAGCTGGGCGACGCGCTCGCGCATCTCGGCGGCGGCCTTGTTCGTGAAGGTGATGGCGAGGATCTGGCTGGGCCAGGCCTCTCCGGAGTCGATGAGCCCCGCGATCCTGCGCGTCAGCACGCTGGTCTTGCCCGAGCCCGCCCCGGCGACAATGAGCAGCGACTGCCCGCGGTACTCGACGGCCTCTCTCTGCTGCGGGTTGAGGCCGGCGACGAGCCGGTCGCCGAACGAGCCGCCGACGCCGGGGCCGCTGGGCGCGCCAGGGCCGCGAGTGGGTTCGGAGGGTTCGAGCACGATCGTCATGGTCGTACCAGCTTAAGCGCGGGCACCGACATCGTCGGCCGTGATCCTGCGCCCCGTCCACGGCCTCCGCGATGCCGGCGGCCGCTCAGGAGTCCCGGCCGAGGGCATCGCGCCCGAGGGCTTCGACGACGAGGTCGGGGTAGTCGGCGAACACCCCGTCGACGCCCGTCGCTGCCACGCGTTCGAGCTCCGTCCGCCAGTCGCCGCGCTCGGCCTTGTCGCCGCTCGTGCGGAAGGCCCGGCTGACGAAGGCGTTCTCGGGGCGGAGGGTCCACGTGAAGACGTCCAGCCCCAGCGCGTGGGCGCGGTCGACCAGCGCAGGATCCGCGACCCCGGCCCCATCGATAAGCATCTTCTTGTCGAGGCTGATGCCGTCGAGCCCCGCCCGGCGGGCCAGGTCGGCGAGCGCGGCAGGCTCGAGCTGCTCCCGGTAGGTCGTGGCTGCGGATCCGTCTCGCGCGACGAGGTCGAAGGGAGCACCGGCCTTCTCGAGGAGGTACACCCGCCGCCCCGAGACCCCCCGGTCACCGAGCTCCATCAGCACCGAGCTCTCGAAGCTCTCGACCGTCAGCCGCGGATCGTCCGACCAGCCGGCGCGCGCGTACTCGGCCGCCACCAGCTCGTCGAGCGGCAGGCCGACCGATGCGAAGTACGTGGCGTGCTTGATCTCGGCGACGAGTCCGACCGGGCCGGCGGGGCGACCCCGCGCGTCGTCCTCGTCCAGGATCGCGAGGAGGTCGGCCAGCCTCTGGATCCTGCCCTCGCCGTCGTGCGCGGCCGACGCCGGCCGGAGGTGCGGCAGGCGCTCCCGGATGCGGAGTCCCTCGAGCTCGGCCCAGGTGAAGTCCTCGGTGAACCAGCCCGTCACGGCCACGCCGTCGATCTCCTTGGTGGTCCGCCTGTCGGCGAACGAGGCGTGGTCGGCGACATCGGTGGTCCCGGAGATCTCGTTCTCATGGCGCAGGATCAGCACGCCGTCGCGGGTCGAGACGATGTCCGGCTCGATCGCGTCGGCACCCTGCGCGACTGCCAACCGATACGCCGCCTCTCCGTGCTCGGGCCGGTGCCCGGAGGCTCCGCGATGGGCGATGACGATCGGGCGACGGCTCACGAGGGAACGCTAGCGCGCGGGTCTGAACGACCCGCGATTCGCGGGCCGCAAACCTTCAGACCGTGCAGTTATGCCGTGGGCGAATCCGGCCTCTCATCAGGTGATTCCCAGTGGACTGCCTGCGCCGTTCCCGTACGCTGGGAAGCCACTACAGAAGTGCCTCACCAGCACGGATCCCCGGAGGACACATTGGCTCACTCGAATCCCGGCTTCAGTCAGTCGCCGGCCTTTTCGAACGACGGACGAGGCCTCGCCGCCTGGCAGAAGTCGCAGGCCGCGGCCGGTCAGAACGTCGTCAACGGCGGCATGACCGCCGAGCAGCTCCAGGCGATGTACAACAGCCCGAGCGCCTCGCCCGTCGACACCGACCGCATGACCTACGAAGACGTCATCGCCAAGACCGTGGGCGCCTTCGCGATCCTGGTCGTCATGGCGGCCGTCGGCTGGTTCATCCCCCAGCTCGCGATCGTCGGCGCCATCGGCGGGTTCGTCCTGGCGATGGTCAACATCTTCAAGAAGCGGCCGTCCGCTGCGCTCGTGCTCTCCTACGCGGCCCTCGAGGGCCTCTTCGTCGGCGGCATCTCGTACTTCTTCGACCAGCGCTGGCCCGGCATCGTCCCGCAGGCCGTCTTCGGCACGCTCGGCGTGTTCGCCATCACCCTGGCGCTGTTCGCCTCGGGCAAGGTGCGGGCCTCGAAGCGCGCGACGCAGATCTTCCTCGTCGCGATCGTCGGCTACGCCGCCTACACGCTGGTCAACCTCGGCCTGCAGTTCTTCAACGTCGGCGCCGCCTCGGGCACCTTCGGCCTCAGCAGCGTGACCCTCTTCGGCATCCCGCTCGGCGGGATCATCGGCATCGTCGTCGTCCTGCTCGCCGCGTACTCGCTCGTGCTCGACTTCACGCAGATCAAGGTCGGCGTCGACCGCGGCGCCCCGCGCATCTTCGGCTGGCAGGCCGCGTTCGGCCTGGTCGTCACGATCGTGTGGCTGTACACCGAGATCCTGCGCCTGCTCGCGATCTTCCGCGGCAACAACTAGCACCGGCACGACGAAGCGGGCCGCCCCCAGGGGTGGCCCGCTTCGTCGTGTCACGGCGCCGTCAGCCTCCGAGAGGCGACGAGACCGCTACTCCCACTCGATGGTGCCCGGCGGCTTCGACGTGACGTCGAGCACGACGCGGTTGACGCCGGGGACCTCGTTGGTGATGCGGTTCGAGATGCGGGCGAGCAGGTCGTACGGCAGTCTCGTCCAGTCGGCGGTCATGGCGTCCTCGGACGAGACGGGGCGCAGGACGATGGGGTGGCCGTAGGTGCGCCCGTCGCCCTGGACGCCGACCGAGCGGACGTCGGCCAGGAGCACGACCGGACACTGCCAGATCTCGCCGTCGAGGCCGGCTGCGCTGAGCTCGGTGCGGGCGATCTTGTCGGCCGCGCGGAGCAGCTCGAGGCGCTCGAAGGTGACCTCGCCGACGATGCGGATGCCGAGGCCGGGGCCGGGGAACGGCTGGCGGCCGACGATGACCTCGGGCAGCCCGAGCTCGCGGCCGATGGCCCGCACCTCGTCTTTGAAGAGGGTGCGGAGCGGCTCGACCAGCTCGAACTGGAGGTCTTCGGGGAGCCCGCCGACGTTGTGGTGGCTCTTGATGTTCGCGGTGCCGGTGCCGCCACCCGACTCGACCACGTCGGGGTAGAGGGTGCCCTGCACCAGGAACTTGACCGGCTCGCTGTCGTCCGACCCGGACGCCTCGAGCACGAGGGCCGTCGCGGCCTCCTCGAAGCTGCGGATGAACTCGCGGCCGATGATCTTGCGCTTCTGCTCGGGGTCGGAGACGCCGGCGAGCGCGTCGAGGAACTGCTCGCGCGCATCGACGGTGACGAGGCGCACGTTGGTCGCGGCGACGTAGTCGGTCTCGACCTGCTCGCGCTCGTCGGCGCGGAGCAGCCCGTGGTCGACGAAGATGCAGGTGAGCTGCTCGCCCACGGCGCGCTGGACGATCGCGGCTGCGACGGCCGAGTCGACGCCGCCGGACAGGCCGCAGATCACGCGCGAGGAGCCCACCTGGGCGCGGATGCGGTCGACTTGCTCGGCGATGACGCTGCCGCTGTTCCAGTCGGCGGGGATGCCCGCGGCGCGGTGGAGGAAGTTCTCGAGGACGGCCTGACCGTACGAGGAGTGCTTCACCTCGGGGTGCCACTGCACGCCGTAGAGCCTGCGCTCGTCGGACGCGAAGGCGGCGACCGGCGTGGACGCGCTCGACGCCAGGACCTCGAAGCCGTCGGGCGCCTTCGAGACGGAGTCGCCGTGGCTCATCCAGGTGGTCTGGTCGGACGGCTGGCCGTCGAGCAGCTTGGAGGAGGTGCCGGTGACGTGCACGTCGGTGGCGCCGTACTCGCGGAGGCCGGTGTGCGCGACCTCGCCGCCGAGGGCGACCGCCATCGCCTGGAAGCCGTAGCAGATGCCGAGGACGGGCACCTCGAGGTCGAGGATCGCAGGATCGAGAGACGGGGCGCCCTCTTCGTAGACACTCGAGGGGCCACCGCTCAGGACGATGCCCACCGGGTTCTTCGCCGCGATCTCAGCGGCGGTGATCGTGTGGGGCACGATCTCGGAGTACACGTTGGCCTCGCGTACGCGCCGGGCGATCAGCTGGGCGTACTGCGCCCCGAAGTCGACGACGAGGACGGGCTGCTGCGCGGTCTCCTCGCTCATGCCGTGGCCGCCTGGGCCAGGGTGCGCTCGGACTGCAGCGTCTCGTACTGGGACAGGGCGATCTTGGCCATGCGGTGCTCCACGAAGAAGGACAGGAAGGGGATCACGCCACCGAGAGCGATGAGCAGGAACCGCGAGAACGGCCAGCGCATGATGCTCCAGAGGCGGAAGTCGACGAACAGGTAGACGACGTAGAGCCAGCCGTGGACGATCAGGATCGTCAGCGACAGGTCGATCGCGGGGCTCCGGATCGTGCCTGCGGGGACGAAGAGCCCGCGGGAGTCGCCGAGGGCGAGCTCGGTGTGCAGACCGGAGTACTTGAGGATCATCTCGAGGCAGAGCAGGAGCAGCATCACACCGGTGACGTAGGCCGAGATCTTGTAGAGACGGACGGCCCCGGGGATCTTGGGGATGTTGCGCGGCCGGGGCTTCAGGGGCATGGGCTGAGTCTAATCGAGGTCGTCGGAGCGTCAGTCGGTGCGGCCGGGAGCCTGTGGAGAAGCCGAGAGGAGCGACGCTGCTGCCGCCTCGGCGGCCGCCTCCTCGGCCTCTTCGGTCTCGCGCTCGAACGCGTCGCGGACGAGCCGGAACCAGAGGAAGATCGCGAAACCGGCGAACACGACCCACTCGACCGCGTAGAAGACGTTCAGCCAGTTCAGCGTGGCCTTGTCGATGGGCGGCGGGGAATAGATCGCCGTCAGCCCGCCCCAGCCGCGGTGGTCGACGACGTAGCCGTTGTAGACGTCGCCGGAGAAGCCCTTCCACTGGTTGATGAGCTGCGGCACCGAGACGACGGTCTGCTGACCCTGCGTGAACTTGCCGTCGTCGGCCGCCTCCGACGGGAGGTAGCGGCCGGAGATCGTCTCGACCGCCGGCGCCAGCGGGACGGACGACTCGGCACGACGGGCGTCCGCCGCCGTCTCGCCCCAGCCGAGCGCGACGACGAGCGACGCGTCGTTCGACCGGTCGACGAAGCGGCCGAGGAGCCAGTAGCCGGTCTTGCCGCTCTGCAGTCGGCCGCTCAGGACACGGAAGTCGTCGTCCGCGAAGGATCCCGTCACCGAGACCCTCTGCCCGGTGAGCTTGTCGAGGAACTCCGTCTGAGGCTCGGTGACCCGCGACAGCACCTTCTGCGTCTCCGAGCCGGTGCTGATCGGCTTCAGGCTCTCGACGCTCCGGTCGAGCTGCCAGTGGCCGAGGTAGGCGAACAGCGCCGCCACGGCGAGGGCGAAGACGAGCATGCCGATCCAGCGGGGCCGCTTCGCGACCTCCCACATCGTGTCGGGGAGCTCGGAGCCCGGTCGGATCGCCGTGTCGGTCATCAGTATTCGGGGTCTCTCTGCCTGGTCGCGCGCTGGTCGGACTGCTGTCCGGCCTGGTCTGCCGCCGCGTCGTACACGGCGCTCTCGGCCGCGTCGAAGTCGTCGTCGAGGTCGTAGTCGTCGTAGTCGTCGACCGCGGCCCACCCGGTGGCTCTCGGAGGAGGCGCTTCGCCGAGGTCCAGCGCGACCGCTTCGAGGTCGTCGTCGGACGCGCTCGAAGCGAGCTCCTCCGACGAGGCATCGGTCGACACGAGGTCGGCGTCGGAGAGATCGTCGGCCCGGCTGTCGCCCGGCAGACGGTCGCCCGCCAGCGCGGCCTCCATCAGGGCGATCTCCTCGCTGTGACGAGGTGTCGCCCGGCGGTCTCGACCGGCAGAGCCGGCTTTCTTCCGCTTGCGCAAGAGTACGCCTCCGATGCGCTCGGAATTGGCCGCCAGCAGGGGGCCGATGACCGCCATGATCAGCACATACAGGCCCGCAAAGGGCTGGATGCGGTCGTCGAGCCCGGCGCCGAGCGACAGTGTCGCCAGAATCAGGGCGAATTCACCGCGGTTGTGCAGGATCGCCGACGCATTGATGCCCGCCTGAGGCCCGAGCCTGTTCAGCCAGGCCACGAACTGCCCGGCGCCCGCGTTGAGCACGATGGTCATCAGGACGGCGCCGAGGACCGGCCACACGACAGCCGGGAACAGCCCCGGGTTGAGGCCGAGCCCGAAGTTCAGGAAGAAGAAGGCGGCGAAGACGTCGCGCATCGGCAGGGCGAACGTCTCGACCCGGTTCCGGAACCGCGTCGACCCGCAGACGAGGCCGATCAAGAACGCGCCGATCGCGTCGGTGACGCCGAGGAGCTCGCCGACGCCGGCGAAGAAGACGGCCAGGCCGAAGAAAAGCACGGTGAACAGCTCGTCGTCCTTGGTGCGCATCACCCGCGACACCCACTTGCCGCCCCAGCGGGCCAGCGTGAACATCACGATGAGGAAGAGGAACGCGATCGCGAGCTCGCCGATCACGGGCAGCGGGTCGGTCTCGCCCTTGAGCACGACCGACACGATCGCGAGGTAGATCGCGATGAAGATGTCCTCGACGACGGTGACGCCCAGGATCATCGGCGTCTCGCGGTTCGCCAGCCGGCCGAGCTCGATGAGCAGCTTCGTGACGATCGCGCTCGACGACGTGGCCGTGATCCCCGCGATGATCAGAGCCTCACGGGTGCCCCAGCCGACCCAGAAGCCGAACGCGAGCCCCGCTGCCATGTTGACGAGGATGTAGCTCCCGCCCGACAGCACGAGCCGCCCGACGTTGCCGAAGAACTCGTCCTGATCGAACTCGAGGCCGAGGTTGAACAGCAGGAGGATCAGGCCGAAGATCGCGATCAGCTCGATCTTGTCGGCCCCGAAGCTGAGCGGGAACCACCCGACGTGCGGGCTCGCCAGGAGCCCGACCACCATGTAGACGGGGATGGTGGGCAGGCCGATGAGCTTGGCCAGCCTCCCCAGCACGTAGGCGATCAGGAGGAGGAGGCCGAGGGTGACGAGCTCTTGGCCGAGGTGCATGCGCCTACTCTCCGGGGAGCGCGGCCGACCCCGGCGGGGAGTCGACCGACGAGGCCACCGAGCCGACGGGGTGCTTCGTGAAGCCGTTCCGGTAGAACGAGAACGCCTTCGCGACCTTCTCGGGCGAGCCGGCCACGACGAGGGTGTCGCCCGGGAACACGCGGAAGTCGCCCGACGGCGCCGGGTTCGCGGTCTCGCCGCGGACGACCGCCACGACGGTCAGGCCGACGACGCCCTTGGCGGAGAGGTCGCCGAGCGGCTGGCCCGCGATGTGGTCGTCGTAGTCGACGGTGAACCAGTCGATGCTGAGGCCCGGCATCTGCTCGAGGGCGGAGAGCGACTCGGTGATCCTGGTGCCGCCCAGGAGCTCGGCGAGCGTGTGCGCCTCGTCTTCGCTCAGGCGCAGCGAGACCTTGGTGACGTCTTTGTCGTCGGACTCGTCGCTGAACGTGATGAGGTCGCTGTGCCCGGAGCGGTGGGTGATGACGCCGCACTTGCCGCCGTCGTCGGTGATGAAGGTGTGGAGGACCCCCACACCGGGGAGTTTCACTCGACGGACGTCAACCATGGCCTGGTCTCCAGAAGCTCGGGGGCAGTCGACTCAGCTTAGCGTCGGGGGTGTCGGCGCCAGCCGGGCTGTACCTGTGCTGTGGACAACCACGACCGGTGGTCATCTCTTCCGGGGAGTCTCGCCGGGAGTCACGCCCCCGGCGAACGGTCACGCCCCCGGCGAACGGATCAGTGCGGGTGGTACGGCGCGACGACGACCTCGACGCGCTGGAACTCCTTGAGGTCGCTGTAGCCCGTCGTCGCCATGGAGCGGCGGAGCGCGCCGATGAGGTTGGCGGTGCCGTCGGCTGTCGGGGCGGGGCCGTAGAGGATGTTCTCGAGCGTGCCCGTGGTGCCGACGCTGACCCTGCGGCCACGCGGGAGCTCGGGGTGGTGCGCCTCAGCACCCCAGTGGAAGCCGCCGCCCGGGACGTCGCTCGCCCGCGCCAGAGCCGCGCCGAGCATCACGGCGTCGGCGCCGACCGCGAGGGCCTTGACGATGTCGCCCGAGGTGCCGAGGCCGCCGTCGGCGATGACGTGGACGTAGCGCCCGCCCGACTCGTCGAGGTAGTCGCGGCGCGCGCCAGCGACGTCGGCGAGCGCCGTCGCCATCGGTGCGTGGATGCCGAGGGAGGTGCGCGTGGTCGAGGCCGCTCCGCCGCCGAAGCCGACGAGGACGCCCGCGGCGCCGGTCCGCATGAGGTGCAGGGCAGCGGTGTAGGTGGAGGCCCCGCCGACGATGACCGGCACGTCGAGCTCGTAGATGAACTTCTTGAGGTTGAGCGGCTCGCTGCTCTTCGAGACGTGCTCGGCCGACACGGTCGTTCCGCGGATCACGAACAGGTCGACCCCGGCATCGACGACCGTCTGGTAGAGGTCCTGCGTGCGCTGCGGGCTCAGAGCGCCCGCGACGGCGACGCCCGCGGCCCGGATCTCGGCGAGTCGGGCCGTGACGAGGTCGGGGCGGATGGGGGCGGAGTAGAGCTCCTGCATCCTGGTGGTCGCGATGTCGTCGGGGAGCTCGCGGATCTCGGCGAGCACGGCCTCCGGGTCGTCGTACCTGGTCCAGACGCCCTCGAGGTCGAGTACCCCCAGGCCGCCGAGCTGCCCGATGCGGATGGCCGTGGCCGGGCTCACGACGGAGTCCATCGGCGCCGCGATGATCGGCGTCTCGAACTGGAACGCGTCGATCGACCAGCCCACACTCACGTCGCGGGGGTCGCGGGTGCGCCGCGACGGCACGATCGCGATGTCGTCGAATGCGTACGCCCTTCGCGCGCGCTTGGCCACGCCGATCTCAACCTCAGTCACGCGACCACCCTACCGGTGCCTCTCGCGGCCTCTCCCCTGCCGCCCGACGTCTCGCGGACATCCCACCCTGCCGCGGCCGGGTGATTAGTCCGCGCAACGTCTAGCGGCGACCGGTCACCCCCACGCTCGCCAACACGGCGCGGAGGAGCGCAGGATCCCGCGCCTCTTTCCACCCCCAACGCACCAGGCGCCGCACGCCGGGCGCCGCGAGCAGCCTGTCGCTTCGGCGCTTCTCGTCGAGGAGGACCTGCTCCATCGACCGCCCTCCCCGGTACACCGACCGCAGGTACTTCTTGACCCCGTCGAACTCGCCGACGACGCCAGCCTCAGCCCACCAGAAGTCGACGTAGCCGATGAGACCGCGGTGGTCGTGGAAAGCCCTCTGCAGCTCGGGCGCGCAGAGTCCCGACTCCGCGATCGCGACGCGACTGAGCGACTCGCCCGCCGAAGCGGCACCGGGGTCGCCGAACGCCAGTGCTCTCCGTGCGGACATCGCCCTCCTGGCCGACTTCCGACCGTCGAGTCTCGCTGACAGGTCCGCACGGGTCGACAGCCCTCGGTTCAGACATCCGTCGATGATCGCCACGGCCTCTGGGAACGGGAGGGTGAGAGCCAGATCGATCGAGGTCCGGTGCGGATCCGTCACGAGCACACCTTCGCACCGGACGACGTCTCCGACCGCCAGCGGGGCCGCGTGCCAGCGGACGAGCTGTGCGGATCGGGTGAATGCCCGCGTCGGGTCGGTGGCCGGGACCTGCGCGGGCCACGGTCCGATCCACGGGAGGTCCCAGATGAACGCGGCGGCGGCGTGCGACAGCACGGGCTCCGAACGGCTGACGCGCCTGGCCGCGGCTATCCGAAGGCGGAAGCGCTCATCGTCGTCCGCCTCGCGCCATGCGTCCGCCGCGACGTGGACGCCGTGCCCGAGTGTCACGAGGTCGCCGCTCGCCGCGGCACGCCTGACGGCCCGATCCTTCGCTCCGCTGATGACGAGTGGGGACGAGAGGGCGAGGCGGTCACGGGGCGGGAGCAGTAGCGTCTGAGTCATGTCCGCAGGATCCCAACCCGGGAGCTTCCGCGCGGTGGCGGGACGTGCCCCTGTGGACAGTCGTCCCCCGAGAGCACCGTCTAACGGACAAGGCACCCTGCCGCGGCAGGGTGCGTTGTCCGTTAGACGTTGGGCGGCGCGACGGTGGTGACCCCGAGGCGCGAGCGACCCGTCAGCAGCGCCGCCAGCGCCAGCAGCAGCTACCCGCGGTAGTTGGGCGCCTCGACGACCATCTGCAGGTCGTGCGGGTGGCTCTCCTTCAGGCCCGCGGCGGTGATACGGACGAACTTGCCGTGCGCCTTCAGCTCGGGGATCGTGCGGCCGCCGACGTAGAACATCGACTGGCGGAGCCCGCCGGCGAGCTGGTAGACGACGTTCGACAGGGCGCCGCGGTAGGGCACCTGGCCCTCGACGCCCTCGGGGATCAGCTTGTCGTCGCTCGGCACGTCGGCCTGGAAGTAGCGGTCTTTGGAGTACGAGGTGTTCTTGCCGCGCGTCTGCATCGCACCGAGCGAGCCCATGCCGCGGTACGCCTTGAACTGCTTGCCGTTGATGAAGACCATCTCGCCCGGGCTCTCGTCGCAGCCGGCGAGCAGGGAGCCGAGCATGACGGTGTCGGCGCCTGCCACGAGGGCCTTGGCGATGTCGCCGGAGTACTGGAGCCCGCCGTCGGCGATGACGGGGACGCCGGCCTCGCGCGCGGCGAGCGACGCCTCGTAGACGGCAGTGACCTGCGGCACGCCCACACCGGAGACGACGCGGGTGGTGCAGATCGAGCCCGGGCCGACGCCGACCTTGATGGCGTCGGCGCCGGCGTCGATCAGGGCCTGGGCACCGCTGCGGGTCGCGACGTTGCCGCCGATGACGTCGATGCGGGCGAACGACGGGTCGGCCTTGATGCGCCGGATCATGTCGAGCTCGCCGAAGCTCTCGCCGTTGGCGGTGTCGACGACGAGGACGTCGACACCCGCGTCGCGGAGGGCCTGGGCGCGCTGCCACGCGTCGCCGAAGAAGCCGATCGCGGCACCGACGCGGAGGCGGCCCGCCTCGTCTTTCGTGGCGTTCGGGTACTGCTCGGTCTTGTCGAAGTCCTTGACGGTGATGAGCCCGCGGAGGCGGCCCGACGCGTCGACGAGGGGCAGCTTCTCGATCTTGTGCTGAGCGAAGATCGCGATCGCCGAGTCGGGGTCGACGCCCTCGGGGGCGGTGATGAGCGGCGCCTTCGTCATGACGTCGCGGACGAGCGTGGTCGCCATCTCGAACTTGGAGACGAAGCGCATGTCGCGGTTGGTGATGATGCCGACGAGCGTGCCGTCGGGCTCGACGACCGGCAGGCCGGAGACGCGGAACTGGCCGCAGAGCGCGTCGACGTCGGCGACGGTCGCGTCGGGGGTCGTCGTGACCGGGTTCGTGATCATGCCGGACTCGCTGCGCTTGACCTTGTCGACGTGCGCGGCCTGGTCGGCGATCGAGAGGTTGCGGTGGATGATGCCGAGGCCGCCCTGGCGGGCCATGGCGATGGCCATGCGCGACTCGGTGACGGTGTCCATCGCAGCGGAGAGCAGCGGCATGGCGACCCGGATGCGCTTGGTGAGCTGCGAGGAGGTATCGGCCTCGGACGGGATCACATCGGTGTACCCCGGCAGGAGCATGACGTCGTCGTACGTGAGTCCGATGAAACCGAAGGGATCCGGCTGGTCCATGAGCCACCTTTTGAGTGAGAGGAGCGGTGTGGGGAGCCCGGTTTCGCCGTCGATCACCGGTGATACATCTTAACGCACCTCCGGCGATTCCATTCCTCCGGAGCACTCGGCGACCCCATAGACTCCTGTGTCTCTACCGTGTCGCCGACGAAACACAGCGGACACATAGGGAAAGTACTGTCAACGACGACGGCGAGCCAGACCCTCGGGAGATGTCCGACTGGGCCGTCCAGGAGGTTCCGTGATCCCCGTTCCCACGAACACCCCGCCGGCCGCCCGGAGAGCGGGCCTGCTCGCGACGCGTCGCAGCTCGCTCGTCGTCCTCGCGGCGGTGCTGCTGCTCGGCCTCCTGGCCAGCCTGACGTCGCTGGCCCTGGCGCCGACGTCGGCCCACGCCGCCACCACGCCGGCCTGCGCCACCGACGCCACCACCGCGTGCATCCAGGGCACCCTCCTCCGGAGCGACGGCAAGCCGGCGAAGGGCGTGACCATCGAGGCCACGCCGCCCTCGGGTGCCGCGCTGTCGAGCACGACCGACGACACGGGCCGCTGGGCCATCGCGGCCAAGTCGACCGGCACGTACACCGTGACGCTCAAGGAGAGCACCCTCCCGAGCGGCCAGTACCTCGCCAACGAGAAGACGAACGACCGCAAGGTCCCCGTCACCCTCGGCTCGAGCGCCGGGACGATCTTCCAGCTCTCGACCACCAAGGGCGCTGTGATCGACAACAACGGCTCCGGCAGCGACTTCTCGTTCCAGCGCCTCGCGCAGCAGGCCGCCTCGGGTCTCCGCCTCGGGCTCCTGCTCGCCCTCGCCGCCATCGGCCTCTCGCTGGTCTACGGCACCACGGGCCTCCAGAGCTTCGCGCACGGCGAGCAGGTGACCCTCGGCGGTCTCCTCGCCTACACGTTCGCGAACACGCTGGGGCTGCCCCTGATCCTGGCCGCGGTCATCACCGTCGTCATCTCGGCGGCGACCGGCTTCTTCCAGGACCAGCTGATCTGGAAGCCCCTCCGCAAGAAGGGCCTGAGCCTCACGCAGCTGATGATCGTCACGATCGGCCTCTCGATCGCGCTCCAGTACGCCTTCCAGTACTTCTACGGAGCCGCGACCGTCAGGATCAGCATCGCCAACCCCAAGACGGTCGACATCGGCGGCGTCGTGCTGACCGTCCAGTCGTACGTCGCAATGGGCATCTCGGTGGTCGTCCTGGTGCTCTCGGGGCTCTTCCTCCTGAAGACGCGCACCGGCCGCGCGACCCGCGCCGTCAGCGACAACCCGGCCCTCGCCGCGGCATCGGGCATCGACGTCGACAGGATCATCCGGCTCGTCTGGACCATCGCCGCCGGCCTCGCAGGCCTCTCCGGCGTCATGCTGGGCCTGGTGCTGAACGGCGTGAACTGGGAGCTCGGCCTCCAGATCCTGCTGCTGATCTTCGCGGCCGTGACTCTCGGCGGACTCGGCACGGCGTTCGGCGCCCTGGTCGGATCGCTCATCGTCGGCATGATCGTCGAGCTGACGAACCTCGTGCTGCCGGGCGACTTCAAGTATGCGACCGCCCTGTTCATCCTCATCATCATCCTGATGTTCCGGCCTCAGGGCATCTTCGGTCGCCGCGAGCGCATCGGTTAAGGGAGACCGCTCATGAACTACATCGTCGAACTCCTCCAGTCGCTCACCGTGCAGGCGCTCGCGCCGACGACGGCCGCCTTCGCCATCGCCGCCATCGGCCTCAACATCCACTTCGGCTTCGCCGGCCTCCTGAACATCGGCCAGGCGGCGTTCCTCCTCCTCGGCGCCTACGGCTTCGCGATCTCGATCGAGCGGGGCCTGCCGCTGTTCCTCGCCGTCCTGGTGGCTCTGGTGGTCGCTCTGTTGTTCGCGCTGATCCTCGGGCTCCCGACGCTGAAGCTCCGGGGGGACTATCTCGCGATCGTGACCATCTCGGCGGCCGAGATCATCCGCATGGTCGGGCGCTCCTCGATCCTGACCGACCTCACCGGCGGCTCGAACGGCATCACCGGCAACACGTTCAACGGCCCGTTCAACGCCCTGTCGCCGCTGCCGGACGGCACCACGCAGATCCTGTGGTTCTCGTACGACAACAACGGCGTCAACAGCTGGTGGATCCGCATCGTCGGCTGGGGCCTCGTCGCCCTGTTCTCGCTGCTGGTCTGGGCGCTGAGCCGGAGCCCCTGGGGCCGCCTGCTCAAGGGCATCCGCGAAGACGAGGACGCCGTGCGCAGCCTCGGCAAGAACGTCTACAGCTACAAGCTGCAGGCGCTGGTCCTGGGCGGTCTGATCGGAGCGGTGGCCGGCATCATCTACGTGCTGCCGTCGTCGGTCCAGCCGGACGGCCTCGGGCGCTCCACCACGTTCTTCATCTACACCGCCCTCCTCCTCGGTGGCGCCGCGACGGTCTTCGGGCCGGTGCTCGGCGCGATCCTGTTCTTCGTCATGCGCCTGCTCATCCAGTCGCTCGCGCAGACGTTCATCCCGAGCGAGATCATGGGCCAGCAGCAGGCCGTGCAGTTCTCCTACATCCTCGTCGGAGTCGCGCTCATGCTGCTGATCATCTTCAGACCCCAGGGCATCCTGGGAAACAAGAGGGAGCTGTCGTTCAGTGTCTGAGTCCACGACCGCCCGCACGCCGGGCTACGAGTACGACCGCACGGAGCTCCGTCGCAAGCTGGCGGACGTCCCGGAGGAGCCGGGCAGCGCCAAGCCCGACCCGATCCTGACCGTCGACAACGTCGTCCGCCGATTCGGCGGCATGACCGCGGTCGACGTCGGCCACGTCGAGGTCCAGCGCGGCGCCATCACGGCCCTCATCGGCCCGAACGGCGCCGGCAAGACGACGTTCTTCAATCTTCTGACCGGATTCGACAAGCCGAACTCCGCGCCGTCGCTGACGAACCGCGGGCCCGACACGGCCCGCTGGGTGTTCGACGGCCGCGCCATGAGCGCGGTGGGCGCCGCGAAGGTGGCCCGCACCGGCATGGTCCGCACCTTTCAGCTGACCAAGGCCCTCTCCCGCCTCACCGTGATGCAGAACATGCTGCTCGGCGCGAAAGACCAGCCGGGCGAGAACTTCTTCGTCGCGATCCTGAAGCCGCTCTGGAAGAAGCGCGAGGCCGAGATCGAGGCCAAGGCGATCGACCTGCTCGAGCGCTTCAAGCTGCTCGAGAAGAAGGACGACTACGCAGGATCGCTGTCCGGCGGCCAGCGCAAGCTCCTCGAGATGGCGCGCGCCCTCATGAGCGATCCCGCGATGATCATGCTCGACGAGCCGATGGCGGGCGTGAACCCGGCGCTCACGCAGTCGCTCCTCGGCCACATCCAGAGCCTCCGCGACGAGGGCACCACGGTGCTCTTCGTGGAGCACGACATGCACATGGTGCGGCACATCTCCGACTGGGTCATCGTGATGGCCGAGGGCAGGATCGTCGCGGAGGGCCCGGCCGGCACCGTCATGGACAACCCCGCCGTGATCGACGCCTACCTCGGCGCGCACCACGACACCGACCTCGGCGACGACGCGCTGCTGACCGACGAGTCGATCGACCAGCTCGAGGCGGAGGTGGCCGAGGAGGCCGCCGAGCGCAAGGAGGAAGACAAGGCATGAGCACCCCGACCAACGCCACCGCGATCGACACGACCGTCCACAAGGGCACCGAGAAGTTCGCCGGCCAGGAGCCGATCATGCGGGCCGACGACCTGGTCGCCGGATACCTGCCGGGCGTCAACATCCTGAACAACTGCGACCTGGTCTGCTACCCGGGCGAGCTCATCGGCATCATCGGCCCGAACGGCGCCGGCAAGTCGACGCTCCTCAAGGCGCTGTTCGGCCTCGTGAAGATCCACTCCGGCCGAGTCACGCTCGCCGGCGACGACATCACGAACCTCAAGGCGAACAAGCTCGTCCAGGCCGGCATCGGCTTCGTACCGCAGACGAACAACGTGTTCCCGTCGCTCACGATCGCCGAGAACCTGCAGATGGGCATGTTCCTCCGCCCGAAGAAGTTCCAGGAGCGTCTCGACGTCATCTTCGACCTGTTCCCGGTCCTCGCCGACCGCCGCGAACAGCGCGCAGGATCCCTGTCGGGTGGCGAGCGTCAATCGGTCGCCATGGCCCGCGCTCTCATGATGGACCCGAAGGTGCTGCTCCTCGACGAGCCGTCCGCGGGCCTCTCGCCGGTGCGCCAGGACGAGACCTTCATCCGGACGCGCAGGATCAACAAGGCGGGCGTCTCGGTCATCATGGTCGAGCAGAACGCGCGCCGCTGCCTGCAGATCTGCGACCGCGGCTACGTGCTCGACCAGGGCCGGAACGCGTACTCCGGCACCGGCCGCGAGCTGGCCGACGACCCGAAGGTGATCGAGCTGTACCTCGGCACCCTGGCGAAGGACGTCGACGAGGCCTGAGCCCCACGGCGGGGCCCGACGGCGACGGCGCCAGTCCGCGGACTGGCGCCGTCGCCGTCCTGTGGCGCCGCAGCCGTCCTACCGCGCCGCAGACCCGCAGGACGCCCGCTACGGCCTCAGCGCCGCCGCCAGGCTCTCCGCCCAGGCATCGTGCATCGTGCGCCACGAGAAGGCCTGCTTGATGTACATGTCGCCGATCCGCCAGGTCGGGAATCCCGCGTAGACCGCGCCCGGCAGCGCCTCGACCACCTCGGCGCTGGCGGCGTTCAGGCGGTCGACCTGGCTCGCGATGACGCGGCGCACGGCGGGCCGGATCGGCCGGAAGTCGGTGAGCGGCGGGATGCCCGAGACGACCACGCGACAGGCGCGGAGACCGGACTCCCTCTGGATCCTGCGCACGAGGGTCTCGAGGTCGCGCGCCCAGTGCTCGGGTCTGGTCGCCAGGAGCACGTCGGGGATGCCGAGCGCGACGAACGCGACCTCAGCGCCCGACGCGCCGATCTCGGGGCGGGCCAGGAGCTTCGCGAGGGTCAGGTCCGTCTCGGAGACGACCGTCCAGGTCGCGCCTCGACCCGTCTCGACGGCGACGCGCTCCGCTGTGCGGGTGACGAGCGTCAGGCCGTGGCTGAGGACGCCGTGGCCCGAGACGGCGATGTCGCCGACGAACAGGAGCCTGACCGGGTCGACGCCGTCGAAGCCGTCGGGCTGCCTGTCGCGCGGGTAGAGGTTGCGGCGGACCTCGAGCTGGTAGAGGGCGAACGAGATCAGCAGGAGGGGGCGCCCGAGCGCCAGCAGGGCGTCCAGGCCGCGGCGTCGGCCGGCGTGGTGCGCGTCGGGAGGCGTTGACATCAACGCTAATCGTGGCATGAGTGAGGCCTCGAAGCGGGGAACGACTGTCCCCAGAAAAGCGGACAGACGCGAGACGGAGTGCGGACAGACGCGAGACGGAGTGCGGACAGACGCGAGACGAAGTGCGGACACTCATCAGACGGCCGCGGCGGCCCTCCCCGAGACACCGAGAAGCCCGGCAGGATCGCTCCTGCCGGGCTTCCGGCGTCGGGTCTGACTGTGTGAGTGGTGCTACTTGACGTCGCCCTGGATGCTGCTCTGGTACACGGGGACGTTCTTCTCGTCGTACTTGTAGATGCCGATGTAGGCGCTCGACGGGTCGTTGTTCTTGTTGAACGGCCCGATGCCCGAGGGACCCTGGTACTGGATGTCGGTACCGGCGTCGAGGAGCTTCTTGCAGGCGGCGAAGGTGTCGCACTTGGTGCCGCCGTCGGCTCCGGAGACCGCAGCCATGTTGGCCTGGATCGTGCCGGCGTCGGTGCCCTTGCCCTTCTCGGCGGCCAGCGCCGTCAGGGTGATCGCGTCGTACGACTCGGCGGCGTACGAGTAGTCGGCCAGCGCCTTGCCGTTGTTCTTCTGGTACCACGCGTTCAGGCGGGTCTTGAGGGCGCTGGTCGGCTGGGCGCCGGGGATGGTGCCCTTTCCGCCGGTCAGCGTCTTCGCGGGGAAGTCCTTCGAGTAGTCGGCCGTGTTGCCGTCCGACATGTAGGTCTTCGAGAGGTCCCAGCCCTGCGAGACGAGCTCGGGCACGATCTGCTTGGTCTCGTCGAACGCCAGGATGACGATCGCGTCGGGCTTGGCGGCGAGGGCCGCGGTCACCTCGGACGAGAAGGTCTTCTGACCGGGAGGGAACTCCTGGCTCTTGCCGGTGCCGCCGTAGACGACGGATCCGCCCGCAGCCTCGATGGCCTTCTGGGTCGAGTCGCGGAGACCGGTGCCGTACGAGTCGTTGAAGACCAGGAAGGCGACCTTCGCGTTGCCGTCGCCGACGACGAGCTGGCCGAGGGCGGAGCCCTGGACCGAGTCCGGCGGAGCGGTGCGGTAGTAGTACGACGAGTAGCCCGAGAGCGCCGACGCCGTGTTGGCGGGCGAGATCTCGATGGTGCAGCTGCTCGTGATCTGGTCGACGACGTTGAGCGTGACGCTCGACGACTCGGCGCCCAGGACGACGGAGACCTTCGCGGCCTTCAGCTTCGCGGCTGCGGAGCTCGAGACCGTGAGGTCGGTCGAGTCGCCGGAGTCGGTGGCCGAGGCGATGGACGCCGGCTTGCCGACGACGCCGCCGGCCGCGTTGATGTCATCGAGCGCCAGGCCGGCACCCGCGACGGCGGGCGGGCCGAGGTACGCCAGCGATCCCGTGAGCGGCAGCATGGTGCCGATCTTCATCGCGTCGGTGCTCGGCGTCGAAGGCGCCTTGCACTTCGCAGCCGGGTCGGCCTTCGCAGACGACGACTTCGGCGTCGACGAGCTGCTCGGCGAGTTGCTGGAGCCCGTGGAGGAGCAGCCGACGAGGAGCAGTGTCGCTGCACCCGCGATCGTGAGCGCCTTCAGGGCAGTGGTGGATCTGATCATCCGTGAACCCTCTCTGAACGGTGGTGATGCGGTCGCGCGATGGCGCGCGACCCAACCGTGTGAATGGGTTAGAACCTAGGGGGCTATTGTTTCGCCCGTGTGTTGCAGGCATCACCTCGCGGTTTCGTTAGCAATTCGTGATGAAGCTGCTGACTGCGCGAGGCCCCGCTGAGCGCGGTTCTCGAGGAGCGCGTCGGCGCTCAAGACGGCCAGCGCCACCCAGATCAGGGCGAAGCCGAGCCACCTGGAGGTCGTCATCGGCTCGTGCAGCAGAGCCGTCCCGACGACGAGCTGCAGGATCGGCGCGAGGTACTGCGTGAGACCCAGCGTCGAGAGCGGCAGGCGGCTCGCGGCAGCGGCGAAGAAGAGCAGCGGGACCGCGGTGATTACGCCGGTGCCCACGATTGCCGCGGCCTGGGGCAGGCCGGACGAGCCGAAGGCGAGCCCTCCGCCCTGCGCCCCGACGACGACCAGGGCGATCGCGGCGAACGGCGCCATGGCGAGCGTCTCGAGGGTCAGCCCGCCCACGGCGTCGACCCGACCGCCGACCCGTTTCTTGATGAGGCCGTAGGTGCCGAACGAGAAGGCCAGGATGAGCGAGATCCACGGCATCTGCCCGTAGCCGACCGCGATGACCACGATGGCGGCGACGCTGATGCCCACGGCGACCCACTGGCGCACGCGGAGCCGCTCCCGGAGGACGACGACCCCGAGCAGCACGGTCACGACCGGATTGATGAAGTAGCCGAGGGCGGCCTCAACCAGGTGGCCGCTGAGCGTGGCGAAGATGAACGTCGTCCAGTTGACGACGATGGTGGCGCCCGCGAGAGCCATGGTCGCGACCACCCGGCGGTCGCGGAGCAGCGCTGCGAAGCGCCGGAACGACCTCGTCGCGGCCAGCAGGATCGCGCAGAACACCAGCGACCAGAGGATCCGCCACGACACGATCTCGACCGCGCCCGCGGGCTGGAGCAGGAGGAAGTAGACGGGCAGGAAGCCCCACAGGCCGTAGGCGCCGACGGCGAACAGCAGGCCGGCGCGTGCGCGGCCCTGATCCTCGTTACTCACCTTGAGAGGCTAACGGCTGCCACCGACGGAGAAAGGCCCCGACTCCGTGAGGAGCCGGGGCCTTCCGGGGTGTCGCTGTCAGCTGACGACGACCGCCAGCACGTCGCGAGCCGAGAGCACGAGCAGGTCTTCCCCGCCGTACTTCACCTCGGTCCCGCCGTACTTCGAGTAGATGACCTTGTCGCCGACGGCGACGTCGAGCGGAACGCGGTTGCCCTTGTCGTCGATGCGACCCGGTCCGACCGCCACGACCTCGCCCTCCTGGGGCTTCTCCTTGGCGGTGTCGGGGATCACGAGACCGGAAGCAGTGGTCTGCTCGGCTTCGACCTGACGAATGACGATGCGATCTTCGAGCGGCTTGATGTTGACCGACACGGTTGACCTCTTCTTTCTAAACGAGCTGCGGCAGCGGAACTGGAAATCCGTGGTTGGCACTTCACGCGTGTGAGTGCCAGAACCACCTTAGAGCCGGATTGGCACTCGGTCAATCCGAGTGCCAATGACACCATAGAGACATGCAGCCGACCGAACTCCGCGAACTCCTGACCGTCGACGGACTCCGGCTGCTCGACTCGCTGCCCGCGTTCGACCAGAAGGCCGACGTCGTCCAGCAGGTCGCCCGCCTCCGCAAGGAGGGCCACTCCCCCTCGCTCGTCGCCGCCGTGCTCACGCAGGCGCGACTCCGCGCCAAGGGGCGGTCGAAGTTCGGCGACTTCGCCGACCGCATGCTCTTCACCGAGGCGGGGCTCGAGCAGGCCACGCGGCTCCCGGTCGCGTCGACGCACGCCGGCCGCTTCCGCCGCGCCGGCCTCCGGCGCATCGCCGACCTGGGCTGCGGCATCGGCGGCGACGCGCTCGCTCTGGCCGCCCTCGACCTCGGTGTCGTCGCCGTCGACCGCGACGAGGTGACGGCGGCGATCGCCACGTACAACCTCGCACCGTGGCCCGCGGCCGAGGTGCGCCTCGGCGCCGCTGAAGAAGCCGACCTCGACGGGGTCGACGGGGTGTTCCTCGATCCTGCGCGCCGAACGGAGGGGCACAGCTCGACCAGGCGCCTGCAGGATCCCGCGGACTGGTCGCCCGCCCTCGACACCGCGTTTGCCTTCGCCGAGCGTCTGCCGACCGGCGTGAAGCTCGGCCCCGGCGTCGACCGCGAGCTGCTGCCGTCGGACGCCGAGTGCCAGTGGATCTCGGTCGACCGCTCCGTCGTCGAGGTGGGCGTCTGGTTCGGCGCCCTGGCGCGGCCCGGCATCCGGCGCGCAGCCCTCGTGCTCGGGGCGCACGGGCCCGCCGAGCTGACCGCGGCGGGCGACTCGGACGACGTCGAGGTCGGCGATCTCGACGAGTACGTGTACGAGCCCGACGGAGGCGTGATCCGCGCGCGGCTGATCGGCGACCTGGCCCGGCTGATCGGCGCGCGGACCATCAGCCGCGACATCGCCTACCTCTCCGGCCCGACCGCCGTCGCGACCCCGTTCGCGCAGTGCTTCCGGGTGGTCGAGACGTTCCCGCTCGACGAGAAGCGCCTCCGGCAGGAGCTCAAGAAGCGCGGGATCGGACGCGTCGAGATCAAGAAGCGCGGCGTCGACATCGACCCCGCCGCGTTCCGCAAGCGGCTGCAGCTGTCGGGCGCGAACGAGGCGACGCTGATCCTGACCCGCGTCGCGGGCCACCACACGGCGCTCCTCTGCGAGCGCGTCCAGCCCGCCTAGGGGGCGCCCGGCGGCCTTCCGGCGTGCAGGATCGTCAGACCCGCACCAGGAGCAGCAGGAACGCCACGCACCCGAAGACGACGAGGCCCGTCAGTGCGACGGCCCCGACCCAGACCGACGCGATCGCGATGATCGCCCGGCCCGCGGTCTCCCGCTCGCTCGGCGTCGCAGCCGCCCGGTAGCGGCGCCACAGGGCGAGGACCAGCCCGAGCCGGAGTGCGGAGGCTGCCCTCGGGATCACGAGTCGGGCCTAGTTCATGTTCGGGTCGGCCGCGACGATGACCACGACGACCACGATGTACGCGACGAAGAACGCCACCCCGACGAAGCCGGTGATGATGCCGGCGAGCGCCATGCCCGCGCCCTGCTGGTGGTACTGACGGGTGCGTCGACGAGCGATGAAGCCCAGGATGATCGCGGCGATGGGCATCAGAGCGAAGAAGAGGAAGCCGCCGATCACGCCGACGATGCCGAGGATCATCGAGACGATGGCCAGCGGGCTCGTCGTGCCGGGCACCGGCCCGCCGTACGGGTTCTGGCCGTAGGCGTTCTGGCCGTTGGGATTCTGGCCGTAGCCGCCCTGACCGTAGGGGCTCTGCGCGTACGGGTTCGGCGCCGGCGTGCCGTACGGGTTCTGGGCCGGCTGGTTCTGGCCGTAGGACGGCTGATCCTGCCCGTAGGCCGGCGGGTTCTGCCCGTACGCGGGCTTGTCCTGCCCGTAGGCCGGGGGATTCTGCTCATAGGCCGGCGGATTCTGCCCGTACGCCGGCGGCTGCGACTCGCGGCCGCTCTCGTCGGGCGTGTGGTCGGTCTGATCGCTCATGCTCGTCGCTCCGGTTCGTGAAGACGGCGTCCCCCGCCGTGCTGCCTCACCCGGCTCCGGGCGGTCGCGGGGGCGCGCCCGCCCGGTGGTGAGGGGTTCCATCGACCCTAGCGCGTACCCCCGACGGCAGGAGTCCCCCTGATCGGGGTCGCGTCCGCTGCACGCCGTAGCCGGCCCGAGAGCGGTCCGGCCGCGCGCGCTCAGCCTGCCGCGCGGCCGATGAGCACGAGGGCGATCACGATGACGACGGCCAGCGCGCCAAGGAGGACGCCGGCACCCGCGAGCCACCGCCCCCGCTGCCGGGTCGTGCCGATCTGCCGGAGCGCGACGATCCCGGTCACGACGGCGGCCACGCCGATGATCCCGTACCAGCTCAGCAGGAAGCTCAGCACGCCGAGGACGAGGCTGGCGATCGCGAGCAGGTTCCAGCGGCGGCCGGGCGGCGGCACCGGTCCGGACGGATCGTGCGGCGGAGGAGCAGCGGGAAGACGACCATCGGACATCGGCGGATCCTCTCGAGACGGCGACTCTGCGGTCTTACGAACCTACAGCGCCTACAGCGCCTGCGCGCTCGTCACCGGCAGCGTGGAGTCCGCGCCGAACGACAGCGGCGAGGGGCGGCGGCCGCGCGCGACGAGCTCGGCCCCGAGGACGGCGATCATCGCGCCGTTGTCGGTGCAGAGTGACAGGGGCGGGATCCTGAGCTCGATGCCGGCCTCCGCGCACCGGGCCGCGGCGACCTCGCGCACCCGCGCGTTCGCCACGACTCCCCCGCCGAGCAGCAGGCGGGGCACCCCGCGGTCGGCGCACGCCGCGAGGGCCTTCGTCAGCAGGACGTCGACGACCGCCTCGCGGAAGCTGGCCGCCACGTCGGCGGTGGGCACGGGCGATCCTGCCGCCTCGGTCTTCTCGACCCAGCGCGCGACGGCCGTCTTGAGGCCGGAGAACGAGAAGTCGTACCGGTGCTTCTCGAGGTCTTTCGGCAGGGTCAGCCCGCGGGGGAACCGGATGGCCGCAGGATCGCCGTCAGCCGCGACCCGGTCGATCTGGGGGCCGCCCGGGTAGGGCAGCCCGAGCAGTCGCGCCACCTTGTCGAACGCCTCGCCCGCAGCGTCGTCGATCGTCTCGCCGAGGAGCTCGACGTCGTCGACGAGGTCGCGGACGTGGAGGAGCGACGTGTGCCCGCCCGAGACGAGGAGCGCGATCGTCGGCAGCTCGATCTCGCTGCCGTCGTCGCGGAGCACGTCGGCCCCGACGTGGCCGACGAGGTGGTTGACCGCGTAGAGCGGTTTGCCCGCGCCGAGCGCGAGTGCCTTGGCAGCCCCGACGCCGACCATGAGGGCACCGGCGAGGCCCGGGCCGCTCGTGACGGCGATCGCGTCGAGGTCGTCGAGCGAGACGTCGGCCTCGGCCAGGGCCGCACTGAGCGTCGGCTGCAGGGCCTCCAGATGCGCCCGGGCAGCGATCTCGGGGACGACGCCGCCGTAGCGGGCGTGCTCGTCCATCGACGACGCGATGACGTTGGCGAGGAGGGTGCGTCCGCGGACGATGCCGATGCCGGTCTCGTCGCAGCTCGTCTCGATGCCCAGCACCAGGGGTTCGCGGATCACAGGTCCTCCGAGGTCGAGAGAGCGGCCGACGGCGCCGGGAGCGACGCCCGCATCACGAGCGCGTCGACCCCGTCGGGCATGTAGTAGCGGGGGCGGACGGCGATGCCCTCGAACCCGAACGACTCGTACAGGGTCTGGGCGCCGGGGTTGTCGACCCGCACCTCGAGGAACGTCTCGCGGGCGCCGCGGGCCGCGGCCTCGTCGAGCATCCTGCGCACCAGGTCTCGGGCGATGCCGCGGCGGCGGTACTCGGGCGCCACCGTGATGGTCTGGATGTCGGAGTCCGGCGACCCGATCGGAGCGCGGAGCCCGGAGTAGGCCACGACGGCACCCGCCTCGCCCGCCGCCTGCTCGACGGCGACGAGGTAGAAGCACGACGAGTCGGCGAGCTCGTGGGCCATGCTCTCGGGGCTCCAGGCGTCGTTGACGAACGCCGCCGTCTCGATCGCCATGATCGGCTCGAGGTCGGCCGGGGTCGCCCGGCGGATCTCGACCGCCCCTGCGGTCACGAGACCCTCTTGGGGGCGCCCGGCACGGTCACGTCGGGCGAGCGGAGGTAGAGCGGCTCGTCCGCCGCGAACGACCGGCCCGCGGCGTAGAGCGTCTCGCCGAGCAGGCCGAGGGCGGCTCCCGAGACCGCGGTGGACGCCGGGTCGGTGCGCTCGGCGTCGGCCGTGAACGAGGCCCCGCAGGATGCCCGGACCACCTCGTCGAGATCGTCCGGACGCACCAGAGACGGCCCGCTCACGCGCACGGGCAGACCCTGCTCGTCGAGGTGCGAGTACGCGCTCCAGTACACCTCGCGGCGCCGCGCGTCGGTGACGACGAGGAGCGGCTGCGCGGAGGCGGCAGGCACTGCCCGCTCCGGGGAGGCAGGCGCCGGCGCACCGGCCACGCCGCCCGCCACGAGCGCCAGCCCGCCGAGCCTCTCGAAGGCCACGGCGTCGTGGCTCACGAGCGGGAGGCAGGGCCTCCCCGCGCCGAAGGCGAAGGCCCGGGCGGCGGCGATGCCGACCCGGAGGCCGGTGAAGGGGCCGGGGCCCATTCCGGCGATGACGGCGCTGAGGTCGCGGGGCGACACCCCGGCCTCGTCGAGACAGGCGGCGATGAGCTCGCCGACGACCTCGGCGTGCCGCCGGGTGTCGAGCTCGGTGGCTTCGGCGAGGACGCCCCGCTCGCGGTCGACGACGGCCACCGACGTGCAGGAGGAGGTGTCGATCGCCAGGAGCATGGGTCAATCGTATCCGCGAGCGCCGACCCGGCCGGGCCTGCCTGGGCGCCGGGCGCGCTCAGGCGTCGAGCGCGACGCCGGCCCAGCGCGGCCCGTGCGCCTCGACGACCACGCGACGGGGCTCGTCACCGAAGTCGTCGGGATCCTGCTCGACCTCGCCGCCCACCGGGCGCTCGATGCGGACGTCGAGCCACGAGTCGGCGATGCCGTCGAGCATCCCGGCGCCCCACTCGACCACGACGACCGAGCCCTCGAAGTCGATGTCGAGGTCGTCGAGCTCGGCGGCTGAGCCGAGGCGGTACGCGTCGACGTGCACGAGCGGCGGGCCGTCCGGCCGGAGTGACGGGTGCGTCCGCGCGAGCACGAACGTCGGCGACGCGACCGGCCCGCGGACGCCCAGCCCGCGGCCGATCCCGCGCGTCAGCGTCGTCTTGCCGGCGCCGAGCGGCCCGGTCAGGACGAGGAGGTCGCCGCGTCGGAGGACGCCCGCCAGCCGCTCGCCGAGCGCCTCCATGGCTCCGCTGTCGGCGACGCCGCCCTCGAAGAGCCGGGCCATCAGACGTACACCCTCGGGATCCGCGGCCCGAGGCCGGAGACGATCTCCTCGCCGATCGTGCCGATCAGGTCGGCCCACTCGCCGACCGTCAGCTCGCCCCGCGATCCTGATCCGAAGAGGGTGGCCTCGTCGCCGACCTCGACCGGGTCGTCGCCGACGTCGATCAGGAACTGGTCCATCGCGACGCGCCCGACGATCGGGTAACGCCTTCCGCGGACAGCGACGGAGGCGCCGTGCTGCGAGCGCCGCGGGATGCCGTCGGCGTACCCGATCGGCACCAGCGCGACCGTGGTGTCGCGCGGGGCGCGCCAGGTGTAGTCGTACGAGACGCCCGTGCCTTGAGCGATGCGCTTGACGCGCGCGATCCTGGCGCTGAGGGTCATCACCGGCACGAGCCCGCGGTCGGCCGCGGTGACGCCGTCGGTCACCGGGATGCCGTACGTGTTCGCCCCCATGCGCACCATGTCGAGGCGCAGCTCGGGCCGTTCCAGGCCGGCGCTCGAGGCGGTGAGGTGGCGCCTCTCGAACCGGGCGCCGAGCGCCTCGGCTCGCTCCGTCGCCTCGGCCAGGGCCCGGGCGGAGGCGGTGTCGTCGTCGTCGGACGCCTCGGCGAGGTGCGAGTAGATGCCGCGGAGCCGGATGACGCCCTCGTCGCGGAGCTCGACGGCCCGGAGCACCAGGGCGTCCCAGTCGCCCGGCAGCACGCCGTCGCGGTGGAGGCCGGTGTCGACGTTGAGGTGCACCAGGGCCGGGATCTCGATCAGCGCCTCGGGGCGGGCGTCGGGGGCTGCGGCCGAGGCGACGCTCCGGACGGCCCGGGCCACGGCCTCGAGCTGACGGAGGCTCGACAGGCCGAGGTCGATCCGCTCGCCGACGGCCCGCTCGAAGGTCTCGGAGGACGCGAACTGCCACACCATGATCGACACCCGCTCGTCGATCCCGGCCTCGCGGAGCTCGTGGGCGTTGGCGAGCTCCAGCGCGCCGAGCCAGGTGACACCGGCCTCGACGGCGGCCCGACCGAGAGCGACGGCGCCGTGCCCGTACCCGTCGGCCTTCAGGACGGCCATCAGGTCGGCGGGTGCGACCACCTCCTGGAGGTGCCGCAGGTTCGCCCGATAGGCGCCGAGGTCGACGGTCGCGCGGCGGAGCCAGGGCTGGTCGATCGTCACGCGTACCTCCTGGGCAGGCGGTGCGAGAGCCGGGCGACGACCTCGTAGGTGATGGTGCCCGTCGCGTCGGCCCAGTCGGCCACGGTCGGGTGTCCGGCGGCGGCGTCGCCGAAGAGGACGGCCTCGTCGCCGAGCGAGACCGCGACCGAGTCGGCCCCGCCGTCGGGCCCGATGTCGACTGTCATGGCGTTCATGGCGACGCGGCCGACGACGGGGCAGAGGCGGCCGCCGAGCAGCACGCGGACGCGGTTGCTCGCGATCCGCTCGATCCCGTCGGCGTAGCCGATCGGCAGGAGCGCCAGGCGGGTGTCGCGCTCGGCCCTCCACGTGTAGCCGTACGACGTGCTCTCGCCCGCGGCGATCGCCTTGACGCCGATCACCGGCACGGCCAGGGTCAGCGCCGGGCGGATGCCGAGGTCGGCGGCGCTCCGGTCGGCGAACGGGCTGAGCCCGTACATCGCGAGCCCGAAGCGCACCATGGCCGTGCGCGGGCTGCTGTAGGTGAGCGCGGCCGCCGAGGCGGCGCTGTGCTGCAGCGGCGGGTGCACGCCCCGCTCGTCGAGCATCCCGACGGCCCGGACGAACGACGCCGTCTGGTGCCCGTCGTCCTGCGGGGAGGTGTTCGACAGGTGCGTCATGAGGCCCTCGACGCGGAGGACGCCCTCGCGCTCGAGGGCCGCCGCGCGGTCGAACAGGGCCTCCCACTCCTCCTCGATCGCGCCGTTCCTGCTGAGCCCGGTGTCGAGGCAGAGGTGGACGGCGGGCACGCCAGCCGCGGCGCACGCCTCGAGCTGCGCGAGGTCGCTGACGCCCGGCGTGATCTCGAACTGAACCGCGCGCTCGAACGTCTCTCCCGGAGCGTGCAGCCAGCTCAGGATCGGCAGGCTCACCCCGCCCCGGCGCAGCGCCACGGCCTCGTCGAGATCGACCACGCCGAGCCAGTCGACGCCGCCCGCCTCGAACGCCAGGGCGCTCTCGAGGGCCCCGTGGCCGTAGCCGTTCGCCTTGACGACGGCCATCACGCGCTCGGCGTCCACCGAGTCGCGCAGGATCGCCGCGTTGTGCCGGAGCGCGGACGTGTCGATCGTCAGCCGGGCCTCCTGCGTCACGGGGCGCGCACCTCCTCGGCGACGACGAACGCGGTCGCCACCCCGGCGTCGTGGCTCAGCGAGAGGTGGACGTCGGTGACGCCACGGGACTCGGCCAGGAGCGCCGCTCCCCCGCTGAGAGTCAGCGACGGAGCGCGCTGGTCGTCCGCCCCGACGACCATGTCGTGCCAGCCGACGCCGGTCGAGCCGCCGAGGGCCTTGATCAGCGCCTCCTTGGCGGCGAAGCGGGCCGCGAGCGACTCCGCGCGGCGCGGCTCGCCGTCGCGCAGCAGCTCGGCGTCGGTGAAGAGGCGCCCGCGGAGCCGCGGCGTGCGCTCCAGGGTGCGCGCGAACCTGGCGACGTCGACGACGTCCACCCCGATACCGACGATCGCCACAGTGATCCTGCGCCCTGTTCTCTGCTCGTCTGCTTCTCGGCCCGGGGCGTCTACTCGACCGTGACGCTCTTGGCGAGGTTCCGGGGCTGGTCGACGTCGAGGCCCTTCGCGGCGGCGAGCTCCATGCCGAAGATGTGCAGCGGCACGACCGCGAGCAGCGGCTCGAAGAGCGGGCTCGCGAGCGGGATGTGCAGGACCTCGTCGGCGAACGGCAGGACGGCCGCGTCGCCCTCTTCGGCGATCGCGATGACGCGGGCGCCGCGGGCGCGGATCTCCTGGATGTTCGAGACGACCTTGGGGTGGAGCGACCGCGGGTCGCGGGGCGACGGCACGATCACGAAGACGATCTGGCCCGGCTCGATCAGCGCGATCGGGCCGTGCTTGAGCTCGCCGGCGGCGAAGCCCTCGGCGTGGATGTAGGCCAGCTCCTTCAGCTTGAGCGCCCCCTCGAGAGCGATCGGGTAGCCGACGTGGCGGCCCAGGAACAGCACCGAGCGGGTGTCGGCCATCCAGCCGGCCAGCGTCTTGATGCGGTCGCCGGTCTCGAGCACGCGCTCGATCTTCTCGGGGATCGCCTTCAGGTCGTCCACGAGATCGGCGATGGCCTCGCTGCTCAGCGTGCCGCGGAGCGTCGCGAGGTGCAGACCGAGGAGGAACAGCGCGGTGCCCTGCGCGACGAAGGCCTTCGTCGACGCGACGGCGACCTCCGGGCCGGCGTGCGTGTAGATGACCGCGTCGGACTCCCGCGGGATCGTGGCGCCCTGCGTGTTGCAGATCGAGAGCACCTGGGCGCCCTGCTCGCGGGCGTACTTGACGGCCATCAGCGTGTCCATCGTCTCGCCCGACTGGCTGATCGAGACCACCAGGGTGTGGTCGTCGAGCACCGGGTCGCGGTAGCGGAACTCGTGCGCCAGCTCGACCTCGACGGGGAGCCTCGACCACTGCTCGATCGCGTACTTGCCGAGAATGCCCGCGTAGGCGGCCGTGCCGCACGCGATGATGATGATGCGGTTGACCGTGAGCAGCCGCTCGCGGATCGGGTCGAGGTCGTCGAGGTGGACGGCGCCGTCGACCGCTCGGCCGAGCAGGGTCTTCGCGACGGCCTCGGGCTCCTCGCTGATCTCCTTGGCCATGAAGCTCGACCAGCCGCCCTTCTCGGCGGCGGCGGCGTCCCAGGTCACCTCGAACTCGGTGGCCTCGACGGGGTTGCCGTCGAAGTCGACGACTGCGACTGCGTCGGGGGTGATGGTGACCAGCTGATCCTGCCCGATCGCCATGGCGCGGTGGGTGAACTCGATGAACGCCGCGACGTCGGAGCCGAGGAAGTTCTCGCCGTCGCCGAGCCCGATCACGAGCGGCGAGTTGCGGCGGGCACCGACGACGACGCCCGGCTGGTCGGCGTGGACGACGAGCAGCGTGAAGGCGCCCTCGAGCCGCTTCACGACCACGCGGAGGGCCTCGGCGAGGTCGCCGGTCTCGCGGTAGGCGCGGGCGACGAGGTGAGCGGCCACCTCGGAGTCGGTCTCGGACGCGAAGACGGTGCCCTCGAGGAGGAGCTCCTCTTTCAGCTCGGAGAAGTTCTCGATGATGCCGTTGTGGATGAGCGCCAGCCTGCCGCCGTCGGAGAGGTGCGGGTGCGCGTTCTCGTCGGTGGGGCCGCCGTGCGTCGCCCAGCGGGTGTGCCCGATGCCGGTACTGCCGTTCGTGACCGGCGACGCGTCGAGGTCGTCGACCAGCATCTGCAGCTTGCCGGCCTTCTTGCGCATGTCGAGCGTGCCGTCCGGCCCGATCACGGCGATGCCCGCGGAGTCGTAGCCGCGATATTCGAGCCGCTTGAGGCCCCCGAGGAGGACCTCCACGCTCTTGTCCGAACCGACGTAACCCACGATGCCACACATGCGCGCAAGCCTATTCGACGCCGACTGCGAGGCTCGTCCGCCTCGCGCTGCAGGCCTCATCCGCCTCGCGCTGCAGGCCGGTCCGCCTGTCGGCGTATAGCCTTTCGACTTATGGCCGACGCGACCGCCACCTCCCCTGCCCATCTGACGCCGTTCGTCGAGGTCGACCGCGACGCCTGGGCTGCGCTGGCGCCGGTGGCGAAGAACCCGCTCACCGAGACCGAGCTGGTCCAGCTCCGAGGGCTCGGCGACCGGCTCGACCTGCAGGAGGTCAGCGACGTCTACGTGCCCCTCAGCCGGCTGATCAACCTCTACGCTGCCGGGGCGCAGAGCCTCCACCGGGCCACCAGCGACTTCCTCGGAGAGCGCGCGCAGCGCACCCCGTTCGTGATCGGCGTCGCAGGATCCGTCGCGGTGGGCAAATCGACGGTCGCGCGTCTCCTGCGCGAGCTCCTGTCGCGCTGGAGCGACACCCCGCGGGTCGAGCTGATCACCACGGACGGCTTCCTCTACCCGAACGCCGAGCTCGAGCGTCGCGGCATCATGGACCGCAAGGGCTTCCCCGAGTCGTACGACCGCCGGTCCCTGCTGAAGTTCGTGTCACGCGTGAAGAGCGGGGCGGAGGAGGTGCGGGCACCGTTCTACTCGCACGTCGAGTACGACATCGTGCCGGGGGCGGAGGTCGTGATCCGGCGCCCCGACATCCTCATCGTGGAGGGCCTCAACGTCCTGCAGCCCGCTGTCGGCGGCCGCCTGGCCCTGAGCGACCTGTTCGACTTCACGGTCTACGTCGACGCCCGCACGCACGACATCGAGAACTGGTTCGTCGAGCGCTTCCGGCAGCTCCGCGAGGGAGCCTTCAGCCAGGAGGAGTCGTTCTTCCACCGCTTCTCGTCGATCCCCGAAGACGAGGCCCTGGGCTTCGCCCGCGAGGTCTGGCGCACCGTCAACGAGCCCAACCTCAAGCAGAACGTGCAGCCCACCCGCTCGCGCGCGACCCTCGTGCTGCGCAAGGGCCCCGACCACAAGGTCGCGTCGGTCCTCCTCCGCAAGATCTGACTCGCGCCCGCGCCCGCTCCCCTCCCCTCACCGCGCCCGGCGCCCCGTCCGTCCGCCCGCGTCGTTCAAACCCTCGCGATCGGCCGCGCCGGTGGTCCTAGGACCACCGCGCCAGCCGATCGCGAGGGTCTGAGGCGACCCCGGGGTCAGTCGGCGACGCCCGCGAAGCGCCCCCGACCGGCGAAGGCCACCACGCACAGCACCCCCATCACGGCCGCGTACCCGACCCCCGTCGCCGTGAGCCCGATCAGCCCCTCGGCCACACCGGCCAGGATCGCCGGCACCGAGATCGCGAGGTACGCCACGACGAAGTACGCGCTCGTCGCCTCCGTCCGCCTGTCGTCGGGGGCCGCCGCGACGATCGCGCGCAGCCCGAAACTGAACAGCAGTCCCTGGCCGGCACCCGACACGACCGACGAGACCAGCAGCAGCGCGAGCGAGGCGAGCGGCAGGGCGACGGCGAGCAGGATCATCCCGACGAACAGCTGGATGCTCCCGGTCGCGATGGCCGGCACGAGCCCGAGCCTGCCGAGCACGATCTGCGCGACGGCGGAGGCGGCGAACAGCGACGCGGTCGTCACGCCGACGACCAGCGGCGAGTGGATGCCGAGCACGGTCCCGACGAAGTTCGGCGCCACCGACGAGTAGAGGCCGCAGACCGCGAAGCCGGCGACGGCGCCGATGGAGGCCGCCGCGAAGACGCGCCTCGCCTCGCTCGGCACGCCCGGCCGCTGCAGCCGGAACCGCGCATCCTGCTTCTTCTCGACGGTCTCCCGGACCACGAGCAGGGCCACCCCGGCGATCACCAGCAGGATCGCGTGCACCACGTAGGGCGCGCGTGTCGGCCAGGGCGTCACCTGCGCCAGCAGCCCGGCGAGGAACATGCCGAGGCCGAGGCCGCCGATGTTCGCCGCGGTGGCCAGGGCTCCGGCAACAGCCTTGCGCGCCTTCGGGGCCTGCTCGAGCACCGCCACGGTGCCCGTGCTGGTCAGGATGCCGGCCGAGAAGCCGGAGAACACGCGGCCGACGAAGAGCAGGCTCTCGGCGGTCCCGATGGCGAAGAGGACGGCGCTGACGAGCGACAGCACGACCCCGGCCAGGAGCATGGGTCGACGACCGACGATCTGGCTCAGCTGCCCGACGCCGACGAGGGCCGCGATGACACCCGCCGCGTACACGGCGAAGAGCACGGTCGTCGTCCCGCCGGAGAAGCCGAACTGCCTCTGGTACTCGGGGTAGATCGGCGTCGGCAGAGTGGTGCCGATCATGACGACGGCGAAGACGAACACCACGGCGGCGAAGCCGAGGGACTGCCGGGCGGGTGCGGGGGTCGATCCTGAGCTCACCCGTCGACGTTACGCCGTCCGCGGCCGTCGGCACCGCGGGTCGGCAGCGGCACCTGTCCGCGGACAGGTGCCGACGCCGACCTGCGGCGCCGCAAGACGTAGCCGCAGCAGCAGCCGCAAGCAGCAGCAGCAGCAGCAGCAGCTAGGCCGCCGCGTTCCCCAGCCGCTCCCGCACGACCTCGGCGAGCGAGTGCGCGATCCTGTCGGCGTCGTCCTGCGAGGCGGCCTCGACCATGACGCGGACGAGCTGCTCGGTGCCCGACGGGCGCAGCAGCACCCGGCCGGCGTCTCCGAGCGACTCCTCGGCGGCTGCCACGGCTGCCGCGACGACCTCGTCGCCGTGCAGCCGCGCGCGGTCGACGTCGCGCACGTTGATCAGGATCTGCGGGAACACCGTCATGACGGAGGCCAGCTCCGCCAGCGACTTGCCCGTCCTGGCCATCTCGGCCACGAGCGACAGCCCGGTGAGGACCCCGTCGCCGGTGGTGGCGTGCTCGGCGAAGATGATGTGGCCCGACTGCTCGCCGCCGAGGCTGAAGCCGTGCTCGTTCATCTCCTCGAGCACGTAGCGGTCGCCGACGCCGGTCTCGACGACGCGGACGCCGTGATCCTGCATGGCCCGCTTCAGGCCGAGGTTGCTCATGACGGTCGCGACGAGCGTGTCGTCTTTCAGCGCCCCGCGCTCTTTGAGCGAGAGAGCGAGGATCGCCATGATCTGGTCGCCGTCGACGACGGCGCCCGACGCGTCGACCGCGAGGCAGCGGTCGGCGTCGCCGTCGTGGGCGATGCCGACGTCGGCGCCGTGCTCGAGGACAGCCGCGGAGAGCTGAGCGAGGTGGGTCGAGCCCACCCCGTCGTTGATGTTGACGCCGTCGGGGTCGGCACCGATGACGGTGACGCGTGCGCCGAGGTCGTGGAACACCTCGGGCGAGACGCCGGCCGCCGCGCCGTTGGCGCAGTCGAGCACGACGTGGATGCCGTCGAGGCGGTTCCGGACGGCACCGAGGAGGTGGACGACGTAGCGGTCTTCCGCGTCGGCGAAGCGCCGGATCCTGCCGACATCGCCGCCGACGGGCATGAGCCGCGGGGCGTCCATCGTGGCCTCGATGCGGTCTTCGACCTCGTCGGGCAGCTTCGCGCCGCCGAAGGCGAAGAACTTGATGCCGTTGTCGGGCGCCGGGTTGTGCGAGGCACTGATCATGACCCCGAAGTCGGCTCCGGAGTCGGCGACCAGGAACGCCGCCGCGGGCGTCGGGATCACGCCGGCGTCGAGCACGTCGACACCCGACGAGGCCAGGCCTGCGGCGACGGCCGCGGCGAGGAACTCCCCCGAGATGCGGGGGTCGCGCGCCAGGAGGGCGACGGGTCGTCGCCCCTCGGCACGGCGGGCATCGGCGTGATGCCCCTTCGTGAGCACGACCGCACTCGCCTGGGCGAGGCCCAGGGCGAGTACGGCCGTCAACTCGCGGTTGGCGAGGCCCCGAACTCCGTCGGTTCCGAAGAGACGCGTCATCGCGAAGCCCTGCCGGTGACTAGCGCTTGGAGAACTGAGGAGCCTTACGGGCCTTCTTGAGACCGGCCTTCTTGCGCTCCTTGACGCGAGCGTCGCGGCTGAGGAAGCCCGCCTTCTTCAGCTCGGCGCGGTTGTTCTCTTCGTCGATCTCGTTCAGCGTGCGGCTGATGCCGAGGCGGAGGGCGCCGGCCTGACCCGAGGGGCCACCGCCGGAGATCTTCGCGACGACGTCGTACGAGCCGAGCAGGTCGAGGACCTTGAACGGGTCGTTGATCAGCTGCTGGTGCAGCTTGTTGGGGAAGTACTCGTCGAGCGCACGGCCGTTGACGGTGATGACACCGGTGCCGGGCGTGAGGCGCACGCGGGCGATCGCCTGCTTGCGGCGACCGACGGCGCCGCCGCCGACGGTGAGGACGGGACGGGGAGCCGAGGCCTCGACAGGAGCGGCGCTCTCGGTCGTGAAGCTCTCGGGGGTGTTTTCGATGGAATCGGCGATGCTGGCCACTGTGAATAAGTCCTTTAGGTCTTTAGCGGGCGCTACTGGGCGACCTGGTCGAGGGTGTACGGCGTGGGCTTCTGTGCCGCGTGAGGGTGCTCAGGACCCGCGTACACCTTCAGCTTCTGGATCTGCGCGCGACCGAGGGAGTTCTTCGGAAGCATGCCGCGGATGGCCTTCTCGACCGCGCGCGTCGGGTGCTTCTCGAGCATCTCGGAGTAGGTCTGAGCCGTGAGGCCGCCCGGGTAGCCCGAGTGGCGGTAGGCCAGCTTCGTCTGCAGCTTGGAGCCGGTCAGTGCGACCTTCTCGGCGTTGACGACGATGACGAAGTCGCCCATGTCCATGTGGGGAGCGAACGTGGGCTTGTGCTTGCCGCGCAGAAGCGCGGCGACGTGGCTGGCGAGACGGCCGAGGACGATGTCTTCGGCGTCGATGATCAGCCACTGCGGCTGGACATCAACCGGGGTGGGGGAGAAAGTGCGCGTCACAGTAGTGCTGCTTTCTGGTCGAGGTGAGAGGTTCGTGAATCCCGCTCCGTTGCCGTTCGTGCCTCGATGAGGCGTGAACGAGTCAGGTGGAGGGCTCAACTTCGGGCGAGAGCGCGCAGTTGCGCAGACACCAATCGGAGACGTTACAGGAAGACCGGGCTCCGGGCAACCGCGCCCGGGCGTGCGGTGCCGGTGCCGGTGCCGTCGAGCGCAGGATCCCGGGCCTGCGCCCCTTCAGAGCGCAGCGCGCCGCGCCCGGGTCAGCTCGGCCCGCGCCTCGAACTGCTCCTCGTGCGGATACGACACCTCGCGGAGCGTCAGCCCGTGCGCCTGCGCGACCTTGAACTCGCCGCTCCGGAGCCGCGCCTCGCGGATGCGCGCGGCGTCTGCCAGCGCGAGCCGCCCCTCCCCCACGGCCAGCGTGACGCCGACGAGAGAGCGCACCATGCTGTGGCAGAACGCATCGGCCCGGACGCGGGCGACCAGGATCCCGTCCGGATCGCGCCGCCAGTGGAACTCCTGGAGCGTCCGCACGGTCGTCGCTCCCACCCGGGGTCTGCAGTAGGCCGCCCAGTCGTGCAGCCCCAGGAGGCTCAGCGCGGTGGCGTTCATGAGGTCGACGTCGACCGTCGCGTCGAACCAGAGGGTGTCGAAGCGCCGAATGGGGTGCCGGGGCCCGGTCAGGTCGCTCACGCGGTACTCGTACTCGCGCCAGAGCGCCGAGTAGCGGGCATCGAAGGTCGCGGGCACCACCGAGGCGTGTGTGACGTGGAGGTCGTCTTCTGCGCCGGCCAGCCCGTTGATCCTGCGCGCGAGCCGGAGCGCCGGCGGGAACGGCGGGTACTTCGTCTTGTTGCGGTGCGGGACCTGCAGGAACGCGTGCTGCGCAGCCGTCAGGTCGAGGTGGGCGACCTGCCCTGTGGCGTGGACGCCGGCGTCGGTGCGTCCGGCGACGACGAGGCGCGGAGCCGGAAGGTAGCGCCGGAACGTCGTGTCGAGCGCGGCCTCGATCTCGCCCTGGACGGTGCGGAGACCGGGCTGCGTGCTCCAGCCGTTGAAGGCGGTGCCGTCGTACGAGACGTCGAGCCTCAGTCGCACGGCTCCGCTCTCGTTTTCCACGCCGACAATCCTAAATGGCGCAGGATCGCGAGAAGGCCCGCCTCCGAGAGAGGCGGGCCTTCAGGCTGTGGTGCAGTGGAGCGGAC
The DNA here is from genome assembly GCF_039537585.1 of Frondihabitans peucedani. Classification (NCBI taxonomy): domain Bacteria; kingdom Bacillati; phylum Actinomycetota; class Actinomycetes; order Micrococcales; family Microbacteriaceae; genus Frondihabitans; species Frondihabitans peucedani. The sequence goes on along the minus strand of NZ_BAABAU010000001.1, from coordinate 2,183,500 downwards.
TACTTCTTGGCGTCGCCCTCGTCGGCGGCGGCCTCGTCGGCCGGCGCCTCGGTGGTGGCCTCGATGATCGTCTCGTCGGAGGCGGTCAGCTCGTCGGACGACTCGCTCTCGAGCTCGGCGGTCGTCTCGGGGGTCTCGTCGGAGTCGACGGGAGCCTCGGTCGTGGCCTCGATGATCGCCTCGTCAGAAGCGGTCAGCTCGTCGGACGGCTCGTCGAGGAGCGCCTGGGTGGTCGCCGGGACGGCAGCAGCCGAGGAGCGCGAGCTCTTGGCAGCGCCCTTGGTCTTCGGGCTCACGGGCTCGAGGACGAGCTCGATCTGCACCATCGACGCGTTGTCGCCCTTGCGGAAGCCGAGCTTGGTGATGCGGGTGTAACCGCCCTCACGGAGCTCCAGCAGGGGCGCGACCTCGGAGAACAGGATGTGCGTGGCCTCTTTGTTGCGCAGGATGCTCTGGACGCGACGACGCGAGTGGAGGTCGCCGCGCTTGGCGAACGTGACCAGGCGCTCGGCGACGGGACGCAGGCGCTTGGCCTTGGTCTCGGTCGTCTTGATGCTCTTGTGCGTGAACAGCTGGCCGGCCATGTTGGCGAGCAGCAGGCGCTCGTGCGCCGGGCCGCCTCCGAGGCGGGGACCCTTGGTGGGCTTGGGCATGTCTTTTCCTAAAGTGTCGAGAGGTGGAGGGCGTCGAGGGGCGGGACCTAGTTGGTCTCGTCCTCGTCGTAGCCGCTGTAGAAGTGAGCGCCGTCGAAGCCGGGAACGGTGTCTTTCAGCGAGAGGCCGAGCTCGACGAGCTTGTCCTTCACCTCGTCGACCGACTTCTGACCGAAGTTGCGGATGTTCATGAGCTGCGTCTCCGACAGGGCGACGAGCTCGGACACCGTGTTGATGCCCTCGCGCTTCAGGCAGTTGTAGCTGCGCACCGACAGATCGAGGTCCTCGATCGGGGTCTGCAGCTCCGACGAGAGGACGGCGTCGACCGGCGCGGGGCCGATCTCGATGCCCTCGGCGGCGGTGTTGAGCTCACGGGCGAGACCGAAGAGCTCGACCAGGGTGCGGCCGGCCGACGCGATGGCGTCGCGGGGGCTGATCGCGGGCTTGGTCTCGACGTCGACCACCAGGCGGTCGAAGTCGGTGCGCTCACCGGCACGAGTCGCCTCGACGCGGTAGGTCACCTTGAGGACGGGCGAGTAGATCGAGTCGATCGGGATCTGACCGGCCTCGGAGAACTCCGAGCGGTTCTGGACCGCCGACACGTAGCCGCGGCCGCGCTCGATGGTCAGCTCGAGTTCGAACTTGGCCTTGTCGTTCAGGGTCGCGATGACGAGCTCGGGGTTGTGCACCTCGACACCGGCCGGGACCGAGATGTCGGCGGCGGTGACCTGACCGGCACCCTGCTTGCGCAGGTAGGCGGTGATCGGCTCGTCGTGCTCGCTCGAGACGACGAGGCTCTTGATGTTCAGGATGACCTCGGTGACGTCTTCTTTGACACCGGGGACCGTCGTGAACTCGTGGAGCACGCCGTCGATGCGGATGCTGGTGACAGCCGCTCCGGGAATCGACGAGAGGAGGGTGCGACGCATCGAGTTGCCGAGCGTGTAGCCGAAGCCGGGCTCGAGGGGCTCGATCACGAAGCGGGAGCGGAACTCCGAGATGTTCTCCTCGGTGAGGGTGGGGCGCTGTGCAATGAGCACTGTGGATTCCTTTCGGCGAAGAGCCCTGCATATGACTCTTGGCGGTACGACTGGTGGCTGTCAGTCGGTCTTTTGAGTTGTGAGATGCACAGGCCGCTCCGGGTCGCCCCGGAGCACCTGTGCCGACGAACTGCGTGGTGAACGCCGCGACCCCCGGAGCCCCCTCACGGGGTGCTCCGGGGACGCGGCGGCACTGTTAACTCAGACGCGACGGCGCTTCGGCGGGCGGCATCCGTTGTGCGCCTGCGGGGTGACGTCGTTGATCGAACCGACCTCGAGGCCAGCGGCCTGGAGCGAGCGGATCGCCGTCTCGCGGCCGGAACCCGGGCCCTTGACGAACACGTCGACCTTCTTGACGCCGTGCTCCTGCGCCTGACGCGCAGCCGACTCGGCAGCGAGCTGCGCCGCGAACGGGGTCGACTTGCGCGAGCCCTTGAAGCCGACGGCGCCGGACGAAGCCCAGCTCAGGACGGCCCCGGACGGGTCGGTGATCGAAACGATGGTGTTGTTGAACGTCGACTTGATGTGGGCCTGGCCCACGGCGACGTTCTTCTTCTCTTTACGGCGGGGCTTACGCGCGGCCGACTTCGGTGCTGCCAATTTTTTCTCCTACAACCTGGGAATGGCTACGGCGAGCGCCGGGCCTATCGAGCCTTCTTCTTGCCGGCGACCGTGCGCTTCGGGCCCTTGCGGGTACGAGCGTTGGTCTTGGTGCGCTGGCCGCGGACGGGCAGACCGCGGCGGTGGCGGATGCCCTCGTAGCTGCCGATCTCGACCTTGCGGCGGATGTCGGCGGCGACCTCGCGGCGGAGGTCACCTTCTACCTTGAAGTTGCCCTCGATGTAGTCGCGGAGCAGGACGAGCTGGTCGTCGCTCAGGTCTTTGACGCGGATGTTGCCGTCGATCGAGGTCTCGGCGAGAGTCTTGAGCGCGCGCGTGCGGCCGACTCCGTAGATGTAGGTCAGTGCGACTTCCACGCGCTTGTCGCGCGGGATGTCTACGCCTGCTAGACGTGCCATTGTGGCTTCTCCTTGAGAGATGGTGGAGGTGTGTCACAGCGCCGGTGCCAGGGCCTCCGCCCTGGGTGTCCCCGCGGTCTCCCTCGACGAGTGACCGTCTCGGGATCCTGCGGATCTGGTGCTGCTTGGGGTGATGCGGTGGAGCTGTCAGCCTGCGGGATCAGCCCTGGCGCTGCTTGTGGCGCGGGTTGCTGTTGCAGATGACCATGACGCGGCCGTTGCGGCGAATCACCTTGCAGTGCTCGCAGATGGGCTTGACGCTGGGCTTGACCTTCATTGTGTGTTCTTTCTGACTCGCTGGCCTCGTGCCCGACGGATGCGCCGGGCCGTTCCTTTCCAAGACAGACGACTCTCTAGGACTGGCCTACTTGTAGCGGTAGACGATCCGGCCGCGGGTCAGGTCGTAGGGGCTCAGCTCCACGATCACACGGTCTTCGGGGAGGATGCGGATGTAGTGCTGCCGCATCTTTCCGGAGATGTGTGCGAGGACCTTGTGTCCGTTGCTCAGCTCAACGCGGAACATGGCGTTGGGCAGCGCTTCGACCACTGCGCCTTCGATTTCGATGACACCGTCTTTTTTGGCCATAGCCTCACTGTCGCTAAAGAGTTGTTTGTGTTGGTCTTGCGGGGAGCGGCGCCCTCAGGATCACGACGCGCGGACGAATCGCGATCGAGGCGGCTCGCAGAATGCGGGCCTGGGACACCAAAGATCGATCTTATGCGATGGGGCTATAGTTTGCCAACCCGGCGGGTCAACTCGACACGCCGTCGTCTGTGCCGAGTCGTCCGACCCGCCCGGACTCCGCGAGACCGAAAGAGAGAGCCGTGCCTGGAGAACGTTCGAGACGCCGTGATCCTGCCCGGTCGGGTGTCGCCCGCCACGGGCGACTGCCCCGGAGCGGACCCTTCCGCTTCGCGGCGCTCCTCGTGGGAGTCGCCCTCGCCGTGTCGCTGGTCAGCGTCGGAGGGGTCGCCGCGTTCGCCGGGATCTCGTTGAAGACGCAGATCAAGAGCGTCTCCATCGGCGCGAAGGACGACAGGATCGCCGAGAGCACCTCCATCGGCGCGATCGAGGGCGGGGCGAACATCCTGCTGGTCGGCAGCGACACCCGGGTGGGCCAGACCGACGTGGCAGCCGGGGTCGCGGACGGCAGCCGGAACGACGTCACGATCCTGATCCACCTGTCGGCCGACCACACGCAGATGACCGCCGTCTCGTTCCCCCGCGACCTCATGGTCGACCTCCCCTCCTGCACCGGGACGAACGGCGCCACGTTCCCCGCAGCGGACTACCAGCAGTTCAACACGAGTCTCGGAGAAGGTCTCGGCTGCACCGTCGCCACGGTCGAGTCGATGACGGGTCTGACGATCCCCTACGCGGCCGAGATCACGTTCGACGGCGTCATCGAGATGTCGAACGCCATCGGCGGGGTCGACGTCTGCGTGGCCAGGCCCATCGACGACTCCGACTCCGGTCTCGTCCTCTCGGCCGGCACCCACACGCTTCAGGGGCTGCAGGCGCTCGAGTTCCTCCGCACCCGCCACGGCGTCGGAGACGGGAGCGACCTCGCCCGCATCTCGTCGCAGCAGGTGTTCCTGTCGGCCATGATGCGGAAGATCGTCTCGAGCGGCACCCTCGGCAACCCGGTCAAGCTCTACGGGCTCGCGTCGGCGGCGGTCAAGAACATGACCCTCTCGAAGAGCCTCGGCGACACCGACACGATGGTCGAGCTCGGCCTGGCGCTCAAGGGCATCGACCTGTCGAAGGTGCTCTTCGTCCAGTACCCGACGGCGACCGACCCCGAGAACTCCAACCGGGTGGTCGCTGACGAGTCGTCGGCGACGATCTTGAACGCCGACCTCAAGAGCGACACGAAGTTCACCCTCGGCGCGAACAGCACCGGGCGAGCGTCGGCCGCGGAGGGGTCGAGCGGCACGGCGTCGAGCGGGACGACGTCGAGCGGGACGACGTCGAGCGGCACAGCGGGCGGCACCGCATCGGGCAGCGCAGGATCAGGCACCGCTGCCACGTCCAGCCCGACCGCCACGCCCTCCTCCTCGGCGACATCGTCCCCGGCGGCCACGTCGTCGACGCTCCCGTCGACCATCACCGGCCAGGCGGCGTCGGAGGCCACCTGCTCGGTCGGAAACGGGTAGCGGGCGCCGCCCGACTACGGCAGCGGGACCGGCCGGACGCCCAGCGGCTCGAGGCCCGACGCCCCGCCGTCGGCTGCGGTCAGCACCCACACGCCGCCCGGGTGCACGGCGACGGAGTGCTCCCAGTGCGCGGAGTCGGAGCCGTCGCTCGTCGTCACGGTCCAGTCGTCGCTCTGCGTGAAGGTCTCGATGCCTCCCGCGGTGATCATGGGCTCGATCGCCACGACGAGACCGGCCTTCACTGCGGGCCCGTTGCCGCGGACGCGGTAGTTGAACACCGGCGGCTCCTCGTGCATGGAGCGCCCGATGCCGTGGCCGACATAGTCTTCGAGGATCCCGTACGTGCCCTGCGACTCGACGTACTCCTCGATGGCCTCGCCGACCTGGTTCAGGTGGCGGGCGGTGGCGAGAGCGGCGATGCCGTGCCAGAGAGACTGCTCGGTGACACGATTGAGCTCGCGGCGGGCCTCGGTCCGCGCAGGATCGGCGACACCCTCGACGACGAATGTCCGGGCGCTGTCGCCGTTCCACTCCTCGAGCTGCGCCCCGCTGTCGACGGACACGATGTCGCCCGCGACGAGGACCCGGTCGCCCGGGATGCCGTGCACGACGTCGTCGTTGACAGAGACGCACGTCGTCTTCGAGTAGCCGGGCACGAGCATGAAGTTCGGCTCGCCACCGCCGTCGCGGATCGTCTTCTCGGCGATCGCGTCGAGCTCGCCCGTCGTGACTCCGGGGCGGATCGCTGCAGCCACGGCGTCGAGCGACGCGGCCGTCAGCAGGCCGGGCCGCAGCATCCTGCGCAGTTCGTCTGGGGTCTTGTAGATCCCCGGGCGGCGGAAGGCCACTCCGAGGGTCAGGCCGCGGCCGTGGGCCGGATGCCGCGTGCCGCGAGGGCCGCGTCGATGCGGGAGGCGACCTCGTCGATGGTACCGAGACCGTCGACCTCGACCAGGATGCCGCGACCCTCGTACTCGGAGATCAGCGGGCCGGTCTCGCGCAGGTAGACGTCCTGGCGGTGACGGATGGCCTCTTCGGTGTCGTCGGAGCGGCCCTGGTCGAGCGCGCGCTTACGGAGCCGCTCGACGATCTCGTCGAGGTCGGCCGTCAGCTGCACCACAGCGGTCAGGGACTCGCCCTTGGATGCCAGCAGGGAGTCGAGGTACTCCACCTGCGCCGCCGTGCGGGGGTACCCGTCGAGCAGGAAGCCGCGCTCGGCGTCTGGCTGACCGAGGCGGTCTTCGATGAGCTCGTTGGTCAGGGAGTCCGGGACGTAGTCGCCGGCGTCCATGATCGCCTTGACCTGCACACCGAGGGGCGTCTCGTTCTTGACGTTCGCCCGGAAGATGTCTCCGGTCGAGATCGCTGGCACGCCGTACTCGTCGGCGATCCTGCCTGCCTGCGTGCCCTTGCCCGACCCGGGAGGGCCGACGATGAGCAGGCGGGTGCCCTGTCGGACGTCGCTCATCGCAGGAGGCCCTCGTAGTGGCGCTGCTGCAGCTGCGAGTCGACCTGCTTCACGGTCTCGAGGCCGACGCCGACGATGATCAGGATGCTCGCCCCGCCGAAGGGGAAGTTCTGGTTCGCACCGACAGTGGCCAGCGCCACCAGCGGGATGAGCGCGACGAGACCGAGGTAGAGCGATCCCGGCAGGGTGACGCGCGTCAGGACGTAGTCGAGGTAGTCGGCGGTGGGACGCCCGGCGCGGATGCCCGGGATGAACCCGCCGTACTTCTTCATGTTGTCGGCGACCTCTTCGGGGTTGAACGTGATGGCCACGTAGAAGTAGGTGAAGCCGATGATGAGCAGGAAGTACAGGAGCATGTAGAGGGGCTTGTCGCCCGAGGTCAGGTTCGCCTGGACCCACGAGACCCAGGCCGGCGGCGCAGAGCCGTCGGAGGGCGTGTTGAACTGGGCGACGAGAGCCGGCAGGTACAGCAGCGACGAGGCGAAGATGACGGGCACGACGCCGGCCATGTTGACCTTGATCGGGATGTAGGTGTTGTTGCCGCCGTAGGTGCGCCGACCGACCATGCGCTTGGCGTACTGGACGGGGATCCGTCTCTGAGACTGCTCGACGAACACGACGAGACCCATGATGATGATCCCGATCGCGATCACACCGAGGAAGATCTCGAAGCTCTTGGCCTGCTCGATCGCCCAAAGGGCGGTGGGGAACTTGGCGGCGATCGAGGTGAAGATCAGGATCGACATGCCGTTGCCGATGCCGCGCTCGGTGATGAGCTCGCCCATCCACATGATGAGGCCGGTGCCGGCGGTCATGGTGATGACCATGAGCAGGATCGCGTACCAGGCGTTATTCGTGATCAGCTGGCTGCACTCGGAGACCGTGGAGGAGCCGAACAGGGCGCCGGACCGGGCGACCGTGATCAGGGTGGTCGACTGCAGGATGCCCAGCGCGATGGTGAGGTAGCGGGTGTACTGCGTCAGCTTGGCCTGGCCCGACTGGCCCTCCTTGTAGAGGGCGTCGAAGTGCGGAATGACCACGCGGAGCAGCTGCACGATGATCGACGACGTGATGTAGGGCATGATGCCCAGCGCGAAGATCGAGAGCTGGAGGAGCGCGCCACCGGAGAAGAGGTTGACGAGCTCGTAGAGGCCGGACGTCGACTGGTTGCCCGCGAGGCAGGCCTGCACGTTGCTGTAGTCGACGAAGGGCGAGGGGATGAACGACCCCAGGCGGAAGAGCGCGATGATGCCGAGAGTGAACCCGATCTTTCGACGCAAATCAGGTGTGCGGAGAATCCGCGAAACAGCTCTGAACACAAGGGCCTCCCGGTATGAGGATAGACGACTGAAGAGGGTGGCCCTGACGGGCCACCCTCTCAGGTATTACTTGGTGACGGTTCCGCCCGCGGCGACGATCTTCTCTTCGGCAGAGCCGGAGACCTTGTCGACGACCACATTGAGCTTGACGGCCAGGTCGCCCTGTCCGAGCACCTTGACCTTCTCGTTCTTGCGGACGGCACCCTTGGCGACGAGGTCGCTCACGGTGACGTCTCCGCCTGCGGGGTAGAGGTCGGCCAGCTTCTCGAGGTTGACGACCTGGTACTCGACGCGGAACGGGTTCTTGAACCCGCGCAGCTTCGGGGTGCGCATGTGCAGCGGCATCTGCCCACCCTCGAAGCCGATCTTGACCGAGTAGCGGGCCTTCGTACCCTTGGTGCCACGACCGGCGGTCTTGCCCTTCGAGCCCTCACCGCGACCCACGCGCATCTTCGCCTTCTTGGCACCGGGAGCCGGACGAAGGTGGTGGACCTTGAGGATCTGCGGGCGAGCGACGTCGGTGGACTCCGACTTCGCGGCCGACGTGGAGGCGGCCTTGGTGCTCTTCGAAGAGCCGGCGGCCTTCTTGGGGGCAGCGGCCTTCGTGGTGGCCTCTGTGTCTTCAGCCATTAGTCAATCTCCTCGACTTTGACGAGGTGAGCGACCGTCACGACGTAACCGCGGTTCTGCTTGTCGTCCGGGCGAACGACCGTCTGGCCGATTCGCTTGAGACCCAAGCTGCGCAGCGTGTCGCGCTGGTTCTGCTTCTCGCTGATTTTGGACTTGATCTGAGTCACGCGGAGCTGAGCCATCAGGCACCTGCCTTCTCAGTTGCGGCAGCGCGAGCCTCGGCCTCGACGCGGAGCAGACGAGCCGGTGCGACGTGGTCGATGTCCAGACCACGGCGAGCTGCGACGGCGCGCGGCTCTTCCAGCTGCTGCAGCGCCGCGACGGTCGCGTGCACGATGTTGATGGTGTTCGACGAGCCGAGCGACTTGCTCAGGACGTCGTGGATGCCGGCGCACTCGAGCACGGCGCGGACGGGGCCACCGGCGATGACGCCGGTACCGGCCGCGGCAGGACGCAGCAGGACGACGCCCGCGGCGGCCTCACCCTGAACGGGGTGCGGGATCGTGTTGGCGATGCGGGGGACGCGGAAGAAGTTCTTCTTCGCCTCCTCGACACCCTTCGAGATGGCCGTGGGGACCTCGCGGGCCTTGCCGTAGCCCACACCGACGAGACCGTTGCCGTCGCCGACGACGACGAGAGCGGTGAAGCTGAAGCGACGACCACCCTTGACGACCTTCGACACGCGGTTGATGGTCACGACGCGCTCCAGGAACTGGCTCTTGTCGCGGTCGTCACGACCGCCACGGCCCTGGTTGCGGTCGCCGCGACCGTTGCCGCCACGACGGTCGGTACGACCGGCGTTGGCACCCTCGCGGTTGTTCGACTCCGACCCGGCGGCCGTCTCGACCGGACGGTCGACGACGGCCTCGGCCGTCGTCTCCGGCGTCTTGTTCGTTGCGTCGCTCACAGGTCCAACCCACCTTCCCGGGCGCCGTCGGCGATAGCCGCGACGCGTCCGGCGTACTTGTTACCACCGCGGTCGAAGACGACCGCGTCGATTCCGGCAGCCTTGGCGCGCTCGGCGACGAGCTCGCCGACCCTCTTGGCCTTGGCGGTCTTGTCACCGTCGAACGTGCGCAGGTCGGCCTCGAGGGTCGATGCGCTGGCGACGGTGTGGCCCTTGCTGTCGTCGACGACCTGGACGAACACGTGACGTGCCGAGCGGTTGACGACGAGACGCGGGCGGAGTTCGGTGCCCACGATCTTCTTGCGCAGGCGAGTGTGACGGCGGCTCGTAGCGGCCGACTTGCTCTTACCTCTGGTTCCGAGACCCATGATTACTTACCTGACTTTCCGGCCTTGCGGCGGACGACCTCGCCGGCGTACCGCACGCCCTTGCCCTTGTAGGGCTCGGGCTTGCGCAGCTTGCGGATGTTCGCAGCCACTTCGCCGACGGCCTGCTTGTCGATGCCGGTGACGGTGAGCTTGTTGTTGCCCTCCACCGTGAAGCTGATGCCCGCGGGCGGCTCGACGGTGATGGGGTGGGAGTAGCCGAGGGCGAACTCGATGTTCGAGCCCTTGGCCTGGACGCGGTAACCGGTACCGACGATCTCGAGGCCCTTGGAGTAGCCCTGGGTCACACCGATGATCTGGTTCGCGATGAGCGTGCGAGTGAGGCCGTGGAGCGAGCGCGAGGAGCGCTCGTCGTCGGGACGGGTCACCAGGACGGTGCCTTCCTCGATCTTGGCCTCGATGGGGCTGGCGACGACGAGCGAGAGCTCGCCCTTCGGGCCCTTGACGGTGACGGCCTGGCCGTCGACCTTCACATCGACCCCGGAGGGGATCTGAATGGGGAGTCGTCCGATTCGTGACATGTCGGGTTACCACACGTAGGCGAGAACTTCTCCGCCCACGCCCTTCTGCTCGGCCTCGCGGTCGGTCAGCAGACCGGAGGAAGTCGACAGGATGGCCACACCGAGACCGCCGAGGACCTGAGGGATCTCGGTCGACTTGGCGTAGACGCGGAGGCCGGGCTTCGACACGCGCTTGATGCCCACGATGGAGCGCTCACGGGCGGGGCCGTACTTGAGGTCGATGGTGAGGGTCTGACCGACGCGAGCGTCTTCGACCTTCCAGCCGTCGATGAAACCCTCTTTCTTGAGGATCTCGGCGATGTGGGACTTGAGCTTGGAGCTCGGCAGCGACACGGTGTCGTGGAACGCCGAGTTCGCGTTGCGCAGTCTGGTCAGCAGGTCTGCGACCGGATCTGTCATCGTCATGCGATTTGATCACTTTCTCGCCTGGTTTCGGCTTCCGGTACACCGGGAGCCGACCTGAGCGATCGGGGTGGCACGGAGCGGTTCTCCGAGCACGGAAGTACGGCCGGACACTTCGAGACCGAAGTGTCCGACCGGACGATCTTAGTTGGCCTGGTCGGCCGAGCGGAACGGGAAGCCGAGAGCCTTGAGCAGAGCCCGGCCCTCGTCGTCGTTCTTGGCCGTGGTGACGACGGTGATGTCGAAGCCGCGGACCCGGTCGATGCGGTCCTGATCGATCTCGTGGAACATGCTCTGCTCGTTGAGACCGAAGGTGTAGTTGCCGTTGCCGTCGAACTGGCGGTCGCTCAGACCGCGGAAGTCGCGGATGCGGGGAAGCGCGAGCGACAGAAGCCGGTCGAGGAACTCCCAGGCGCGGTCGCCACGGAGCGTGACGTGAGCGCCGATGGGCTGACCCTCGCGCAGCTTGAACTGAGCGATGGACTTGCGGGCCTTGGTGACCTGCGGCTTCTGTCCGGTGATGGCGGTGAGGTCCTTGACCGCGCCGTCCATGACCTTCGAGTCGCGAGCAGCCTCGCCGACACCCGTGTTGACGACGATCTTCACGAGACCGGGCACCTGGTGCACGTTCGAGAAGCCGAAGTCGCTCTTGAGCTGCGGCAGGATCTCGGCCTGGTACTTGGCCTTGAGTCGCGGCTGGACCTTGGATTCGGGTGTTGCAGTTGCGGTGTCGCTCATCAGAGGTCCTCCCCCGACTTCTTGGCGTAACGGATGCGGACCGTCTTGGAGACGCCGTCCTTCGTCACGGTCTCTTCGCGGAAGCCGACGCGGGTCGGCTTCTTGCTCTTGGGGTCGACCAGCTGCACGTTCGACACGTGGATCGGGGCCTCGTGGGTCTCGATGCCGCCGGTCTTGGTGCCGCGCTGCGTCTGACCGACGCGGACGTGCTTGGTGACGAAGTTGACACCCTCCACGACGACGCGGTCTTCGGCCTTCAGCACCTCGATGACCTTGCCCTGCTTGCCGCGGTCTCCGCCGCGGGCCTGCGAGGACCCGGAGATGACCTGGACCAGGTCACCCTTCTTGATGTTTGCCATGACTTAGATAACCTCCGGCGCCAGCGAGATGATCTTCATGAACTTCTTGTCGCGGAGTTCGCGACCGACCGGTCCGAAGATGCGGGTACCGCGGGGGTCTCCGTCGGCCTTCAGGATCACTGCGGCGTTCTCGTCGAACTTGATGTAGGAGCCGTCGTTGCGACGGGTCTCCTTCTTGGTACGGACGATGACCGCCTTGACGACGTCGCCCTTCTTCACGTTGCCGCCGGGGATGGCGTCCTTCACCGTGGCGACGATGACGTCGCCGAGACCGGCGTAACGACGGCCGGAGCCTCCGAGAACACGGATGGTGAGGATCTCCTTGGCACCGGTGTTGTCGGCGACCTTGAGGCGGGATTCCTGCTGAATCACTTCTGTCTCCTTCTGGAGTAGGCCGAGGCCTACTTCGCCTTCTCGAGGATCTCGACCAGGCGCCAGCGCTTGGAGGCGCTGAGCGGACGGGTCTCGCTGATGACGACCAGGTCGCCGATGCCGGCCGAGTTGGCCTCGTCGTGGACCTTGACCTTGGAGGTGCGGCGGATGACCTTGCCGTACAGGGGGTGCTTCACGCGGTCTTCGACCTCGACGACGATGGTCTTCTCCATCTTGTCGCTGGTGACGTAGCCACGGCGCGTCTTGCGGTAGCCGCGGACGAGGGTCTCGGTCGGGGCGTCCGCGGTCTTCTTCTCGGTAGCCATTACTTGGTCTCCTCGGCGGTGTCGGCGGCCTCGGTGGTGACGGCCTCGTCGGCAGCGGCCTCAGGGGCGGCGGCCTTCTTGGACGACTTCTTCGCAGCGGCCTTGGGGGCAGCCGCGACCGGGGCGGGGGTGGCACGGATGCCGAGCTCGCGCTCACGCAGGACCGTGTAGATGCGAGCGATGTCGCGCTTGACGGCGCGCACGCGGCCGTGATTCTCGAGCTGGCCGGTGGCCGACTGGAAGCGCAGGTTGAACAGCTCTTCCTTGGCCTTCTTCAGCTCGTCGACCAGACGCTCGTCCTCGAAAGTGTCGAGCTCGGTCGGAGCGAGCTCCTTGGATCCGATCGCCATTATGCGTCGCCCTCCTCGCGCTTGATGATGCGTGCCTTCAGAGGCAGCTTGTGGATTGCACGAGTGAGGGCCTCTTTGGCCACTTCCTCGCTGACGCCGCTGAGCTCGAAGAGCACGCGACCCGGCTTGACGTTGGCGACCCACCACTCGGGCGAGCCCTTACCGGAACCCATGCGGGTCTCGGCGGGCTTCTTGGTCAGCGGGCGGTCGGGGTAGATGTTGATCCACACCTTTCCACCGCGCTTGATGTGGCGGGTCATGGCGATACGAGCGGACTCGATCTGACGGTTGGTGACGTAGGCAGGCGTGAGGGCCTGGATGCCGTACTCACCGAAGCTCACGCGAGTGCCACCGGTGGCCTGGCCGCTACGGCCGGGGTGGTGCTGCTTGCGGTGCTTGACACGACGGGGGATCAACATGGTTACGCCTCAGCTCCTGCGGTGGCCGGAGCATCCTGCGTCTGCGGAGCACGGGTGTTGCCACCACGGGGTCCACGGTCACGGTCTCCGCCACGGTCGTTACGACGCTCGGGGCGCGACGACTTCTGGTTCGCCTGCTCGCGCGCGAGCTCTTTGTTGGTGATGTCGCCCTTGTAGATCCAGACCTTCACACCGATGCGACCGAAGGTGGTCTTGGCCTCGTAGAAGCCGTAGTCGATGTTGGCGCGGAGCGTGTGCAGGGGCACGCGGCCCTCGCGGTAGAACTCCGAGCGGCTCATCTCGGCGCCGCCGAGGCGGCCCGAGACCTGGATGCGGACACCCTTGGCGCCGGCACGCTGGGCGCCCTGGAGGCCCTTGCGCATGGCACGACGGAAGGCAACGCGAGCGCTGAGCTGCTCGGCGATGCCCTGGGCGACGAGCTGAGCCTCGGCCTCGGGGTTCTTGACCTCGAGGATGTTCAGCTGGATCTGCTTGCCCGTGAGCTTCTCGAGGTCGGCGCGGATGCGCTCGGCCTCGGCGCCACGGCGACCGATCACGATGCCCGGGCGGGCGGTGTGGATGTCGACGCGGACGCGGTCGCGGGTGCGCTCGATCTCGATCTTCGCAACACCGGCGCGGTCGAGCGAGGTCTTGAGGAGATTGCGGATCTTGATGTCTTCGGCGACGTAGTCGCTGTAGCGCTGACCGGCCTTCGTGCTGTCGGAGAACCAGCGCGACACGTGGTCGGTGGTGATTCCGAGACGGAAGCCGTACGGGTTTACTTTCTGGCCCATTACTTGCTCGCCTTCTTGGACGTTGCGGCCGCTTCGGCCTCTTCCGGCGTCGCGAGGACGACGGTGATGTGGCTGGTGCGCTTCAGGATCTGGAACGCACGGCCCTGAGCACGGGGCTGGAACCGCTTGAGGGTGGCGCCCTCGTCGACGAAGACGCTCGAGATGTAGAGGTCGTCGTCGTTGAGGTAGCTGTTCTGAGCGTCCGCCTTGACACGTGCGTTGGCCATGGCCGACGCGACGAGCTTGTAGACGGGCTCCGAGGCGCCCTGGGGGGCGAACTTCAGGATGGCCAGGGCCTCGAGGGCCTGCTTGCCGCGGATCATGTTGACGACGCGGCGGGCCTTCTGAGGCGTAACGCGGATGTGTCGCACGCGTGCGATCGACTCCACCATCTTCTCTCCTCCTTCTCGCCGCCGCGTTAGCGGCGACGACCCTTCTTGTCGTCCTTCACGTGGCCGCGGAAGGTGCGGGTCGGCGCGAACTCGCCGAGCTTGTGGCCGATCATCGACTCGGTCACGAACACGGGGATGTGCTTGCGTCCGTCATGCACGGCGATGGTGTGGCCGAGCATGTTCGGGATGATCATCGATCGACGCGACCAGGTGCGGATCACGTTCTTGGTGTGGGCTTCGTTCTGAACGACGACCTTGCGAAGCAGGTGGTCGTCGACGAAGGGGCCCTTCTTCAGACTGCGTGGCATCTTCTACAACTCCTACTTGCGCTTTTTACCAGCATTGCGGCGGCGGACGATGAGCTTGTCGCTCTCCTTGTTGGGGTGGCGCGTGCGGCCCTCTTTCTGACCCCACGGCGAGACCGGGTGACGACCACCGGAGGTCTTACCCTCACCACCACCGTGCGGGTGGTCGACCGGGTTCATGGCGACACCGCGGACGGTCGGGCGGACGCCCTTCCAGCGCATGCGGCCGGCCTTGCCCCAGTTGATGTTCGACTGCTCGGCGTTGCCGACCTCGCCGATGGTCGCGCGGCAGCGCGCGTCGACGTTGCGGACCTCGCCCGAGGGGAGACGCAGCTGGGCGTAGGGGCCGTCCTTGGCGACGAGTCGCACCGAGGCACCGGCGGAGCGGGCCATCTTGGCGCCCCCGCCCGGCTTCAGCTCGATCGCGTGGATGACGGTACCCACCGGGATGTTCTTCAGCGGCAGGTTGTTGCCGGGCTTGATGTCGGCGGAGGGACCCGACTCGACGATGTCGCCCTGGCTCAGCTTGTTCGGCGCGATGATGTAGCGCTTGGTGCCGTCCACGAAGTGGAGCAGCGCGATGCGAGCCGTGCGGTTGGGGTCGTACTCGATGTGAGCGACCTTGGCGTTCACGCCGTCCTTGTCATTGCGACGGAAGTCGATGACGCGGTACTGGCGCTTGTGTCCACCACCGATGTGACGGGTCGTGATCCGGCCGGCGTTGTTGCGGCCGCCCGACTTCGAGAGAGGACGCAGCAGCGACTTCTCCGGGGTCGAGCGCGTGATCTCGGCGAAGTCGGCGACGGAGGAACCGCGGCGACCCGGAGTCGTGGGCTTGTAGTTGCGAATAGCCATTTTGTTATCCCTCCGAGCCCTAGCCGACAGCCGTGAAGATGTCGATGGAGCCCGACTTGAGTGTCACGATGGCGCGCTTGGTGCTCTTGCGCTTGCCGATCCCGAACTTGGTGCGGCGCGTCTTACCGGGCCGGTTCAGCGTGTTGATGCTGTCGACCTTGACGTCGAAGATCTTCTCGATGGCGAGCTTGATCTCGGTCTTGTTCGAGCGGGGGTCGACCAGGAAGGTGTACTTGCCCTGATCGATCAGGGAGTAGCTCTTCTCGGAGACGACCGGCGAGATCACGACGTCGCGGGGGTCTTTGTAGATGCCGCTCATGCGGTGGCCTCCTTCTTGGTCTTGGCGGCCACGAAGGCCTCGAAAGCGCTCTTGGTGAAGACGATGTCGTCGGAGACGAGGACGTCGTAGGCGTTGAGCTGGTCCCACGTGATGACGTGGACCTCATCGACGTTGCGGACGCTCTTCTGCGTCAGCTCGTCGTCGCGCTCGATGACGATCAGGACGTGCCTGCTCGTCGAGATGCCGGCGAGGAGCTCGAGGGCGACCTTCGTCGAGACGACGTCGGCGACGAAGCTCTCGACCACGTGGACGCGGGCACCGCGGGCGCGGTCAGAGAGAGCACCGAGCAGAGCGGCGGCGATCATCTTCTTGGGGGTGCGCTGCGCGTAGTTGCGCGGCGTCGGGCCGTGGACGATGCCACCGCCGGTCATCTGAGGAGCACGGATCGAGCCCTGACGAGCGCGACCGGTTCCCTTCTGCTTGAACGGCTTGCGGCCGGCGCCGGAGACCTCGCCGCGGCCCTTGACCTTGTGCGTGCCCTGACGAGCGGCAGCCAGCTGCGCGACGACGACCTGGTGGATCAGCGGCACGTTGGTGATGACGTCGAAGAGCTCGGCGGGGAGCTCGACGGTGCCGGACTTGCCGCCCTTGGCGTCGAGGACGTCGACGGTGCTGACGGAATCGGTGGTGGTAGCCATGCGCTAGGCCCCCTTAACGGCGGTGCGGACGAAGACGGTGCGGCCGCGAGCACCGGGGACGGCGCCCTTGACGAGCAGCAGACCCTTCTCGGCGTCGACGGCGTGGACCGTGAGGTTGAGGACGGTGACGCGGTCGCCACCCATGCGACCGGCCATGCGCATGCCCTTGAAGACACGGCTGGGGGTCGACGAAGCACCGATCGAGCCGGGCTTGCGGTGGTTGCGGTGCGAACCGTGCGAAGAGGAGACACCGGCGAAGTTGTGACGCTTCATGACACCGGCGAAGCCCTTGCCCTTGGAGGTGCCGACGACGTCGACCTTCTGGCCGGCCTCGAAGGTGTCGACCGTGAGCTCCTGGCCGAGCGCGTACGACGCGGCGTCGGCGGTGCGGACCTCGGTGAGGGTGCGGCGCGGCGTGACGCCGGCCTTGTCGAAGTGACCGGTCGCGGGCTTGTTCGACTTGCGAGGGTCGATGGCGCCGGCGGCGATCTGGACGGCGACGTAGCCGTCGAGCTCCTCGGTGCGGATCTGGGTCACGACGTTCGGCGAGATCTCGACGACGGTCACGGGGATGAGCTTGTTGTTCTCGTCCCAGACCTGGGTCATGCCGAGCTTCTTGCCGAGGAGGCCCTTGACGTTCTTGGTGGAGTTAGCCATCTGTCAGTCGCCCCCTACAGCTTGATCTCGATGTTGACGTCGGCGGGGAGGTCGAGTCGCATGAGCGAGTCGACGGCCTTCGGCGTCGGGTCGATGATGTCGATGAGACGCTTGTGCGTGCGCTTCTCGAAGTGCTCGCGGCTGTCTTTGTACTTGTGGGGCGAACGGATGACCGGGATCACGTTCTTCTCCGTGGGGAGCGGCACGGGGCCGACCACGGTCGCGCCGGCACGGGTCACCGTGTCGACGATCTTGCGAGCTGACGTGTCGATGACCTCGTGGTCGTACGACTTCAGTCGGATGCGGATCTTCTGTCCCGCCATGTGTGACTCTCTCTCGATGTAGACGTCGCGCACCTTCACTGGGCCGCCTGACGCGCCCTCGCGAACTCTCGCTCGCTCGGACTCGGTCGGTTGGGAGGGCATGTTGCTCGCCCGCCGCACCACTGTTTTTCTGTCAACGCCCCGCGAGTCGATTGCTCGTTGCTCTAGGGCTGGCTCGAACCCGCGCGAGAGAGAGGCCTGGGGAGGTCCATCTCTCGGCCCAGGAACGCCATCGCGTGGATGTCGCTTCTGGATCCGGCCGAGGCCCGCACGGAAGTGCGAGGCCCGAGCCTTCGGATTCGATTGAAGAGGTGTCCTGCTACCCGCGGCCCAGCGCGATCTCATCCGTCTTTAGCGTCTTGAGACACACACTGTGCACTGCATGGCAGTGATTCACGCCGTGAGGCGGAAGTGTTGAACCAGATAATCTTGCCACAGCCCGGCATTTGCTGCAACCCGGGCGTGTCGCGGTTGGACCCGGGCCCGCGAGGGCGTGCCGGGTGCGTGCGCGGGCGTGATCCTGCGGGTCAGTCCTCGCTCGGACGGAACCAGGGCGGGTAGATGGCCACGCGGGGCACCACTCCCCCGGCCTGCTTGACCAGCGCCTTCACCTGGTCGCGGACACGGTCGTTCGGGACGCCGATGAGCGTCAGCGCGTCGAGGTCGAACGAGCCGGGCACCAGGATCTCGACGCCGAGGAGCTCGGGGTCGGCGAGCGAGGCGCGGCGGACGAGCGGGCCGCCCTCGGAGAGGCCCGCTGCGAAGCGCGTGAGGGGGGCGGTGGCGTCCCCGTCGGCGACGACGAACGAGTCGCCGAGAGCCGAGACGGGGGCCACCAGGATCACGAAGTCGGTCGGGCGGGTGCCGCGGGCGGCGGCGGACCAGCGGTCGCCCTCGGCCCCCTTCCGCACCTCGTCCCACGTCGCAGCGTCCGGCGACAGCGCGAAGGGCACGTGCTCGGCCGCGGTCGAGCCGTCGGGCAGCGTCACTGCAGCGCGCTTCTCGCGCGCATCGGCCGAGCTGACGTCGAGCTCGGGCGACGCGTCGGAGCGGATGATGCCCGCCGACAGGATGCCCTCGAGGTTCGACAGGTGCGTCCAGTGGTGGACGCGCATCGTGGCGAGGTCGATGTCGGGCAGAGGATCGGTCGCGGCCGGAGCGCGCTTGGCGCCGGGGGCTCGGACGGGGGCGCGCCTGGCGGGAGTCGCCTTGCGGGCCGGGGGGACGGGATCCTGCACCTGGATCGTCTGGCGCGGGGCGCAGACGTCGCACAGTTCTTCATCCAGCCCGTGGATGCACTCGGTCACAGCGGTGGTCCTCTCGTGCGCCCGGTCGACAGGGCACGGGGGTCAAGGTTACGTCACCCTCCTGGGCTAACGGAAAAGCAGTGCCCGGACCTCGGTCTCGGCCGACCCCAGACGCGCCGGATCGATCGTCTCGCCGTGCTGGTAGGCGTCGACCAGCCGGGGGTCGACGTAGCTCTTCTTGGCGATCGACGGAGTGTTGCCGAGCACGTCGGACGCGTCGCGCATCGCCTGGGCCAGGGCCTTCTGACGCTTGGCGGCCGAGAGCTGCGGACCGGTCTTGGCGAGGCTGATCGCGGCCGCCACGGTCCCGTGGAGCGTCCGGAAGTCCTTAGCTGTGAAGTCGCCTCCTGTGCGCTCGTGGACGTACTCGTTGATGTCGACGGCGTGCAGGGGCTTCCACGGGGAGCCTGCAGCGTCGCGGTAGGCGAGGAGGCGGGCACGTGGCCCTCGACGCTTGAGACCCGTGATGACGGATGCGAGGTCGGGGTCGCGGATCTCGCTGTCCCAGTCCTGGCCGCTCTTCCCCGGGAACGACAGGGCGACGGTGTCGCCGCCCATGACCTTGGCGTGCGAGCACAGGAGCGTGGAGAGGCCGTGGCTGCCGTGCTGCTGGGCGTAGCGCTCCGAGCCGACTCGCAGAGAGCCCGTGTCGAGCATCCTGAAGGCCGTGGCCAGCGCCCGGATGCGGTCGGGCTCGTCGCGGCGGAGGTCCATCGTCACCAGGCGCCTGGCCGACGGCAGCGACTCGGCGAGAGCGAGCGACCGGTCGAACTTGATGCGGTCTTTCTGCTCGCGCCAGGTGGGGTGGTAGATGTACTGGCGGCGGCCGGCCCCGTCGACGCCGGTGGCCTGGATGTGACCGTTCGGGTAGGGGGCGATCCAGACGTCCGTCCACGCAGGAGGGATGGCGAGGTGCTCGAGGCGCTCGCGGAGCTCCGGGTCGGTGACGGTCGCGCCTGAGGAGTCGTGGTAGGTGAATCCTCGACCGGAGCGGACGCGGGTGATCCCGGGGCGCTTCGAGTCGGTGCGGCGGAGACGGGGCATCCGTCCACAGTGCCCGCAGGATCCTGCGCACACGCTCACCGGGGTACGCCCTGGCGCGCGAGACGACAAACGGGCCGAGTCTCTCGACTCGGCCCGTTCTCGGCAGTACTGACGATTCAGTACGTCACGTGGATCGGTGTTACTTGATGATCTTCGTGACGGTACCGGCGCCGACGGTGCGGCCACCCTCGCGGATAGCGAAGCGGAGGCCCTCCTCCATGGCGATCGGCTGGATCAGCTGGACGGTGATCTCAGTCGTGTCGCCGGGCATGACCATCTCGGTGCCCTCGGGCAGCGTGATGACGCCGGTGACGTCGGTGGTGCGGAAGTAGAACTGCGGACGGTAGTTCGCGTAGAACGGGTTGTGACGCCCGCCCTCGTCCTTCGAGAGGATGTAGACGTTGCCCTCGAACTCGGTGTGCGGCGTGATCGAGCCGGGCTTGACCACGACCTGGCCGCGCTCGACCTCTTCGCGCTTGGTACCGCGGAGGAGCAGACCGACGTTCTCACCCGCGCGGGCGTCTTCGAGGGTCTTGCGGAACATCTCGATGGCCGTGACGGTCGTCTTGATGCTCTTCTCCTTGATGCCGACGATCTCGACCTCGTCGTTCGGCTTCAGGACGCCACGCTCGACACGGCCGGTGATGACGGTTCCACGACCGGTGATCGTGAAGACGTCCTCGACGGGCATGAGGAAGGGCTGGTCGGTTGCACGAACCGGCTCCGGCACGTTCTCGTCGACGGCGTTCATGAGCTCGAAGACCGTGTCGGCCCACTTCTCGTCGCCCTCGAGGGCCTTGAGAGCGGAGACCTGGATCACCGGGGCGTTGTCGCCGTCGAAGTCCTGGCTGGAGAGCAGCTCGCGGACCTCGATCTCGACGAGCTCGAGGATCTCCTCGTCGTCGACCATGTCGGACTTGTTCAGCGCCACGACGATGTAGGGGACGCCGACCTGGCGGGCCAGGAGGACGTGCTCACGCGTCTGGGGCATGGGACCGTCGGTGGCCGCCACGACCAGGATCGCGCCGTCCATCTGAGCGGCACCGGTGATCATGTTCTTGATGTAGTCGGCGTGGCCCGGAGCGTCGACGTGAGCGTAGTGACGCTTCTCCGTCTGGTACTCGACGTGCGAGATGTTGATCGTGATACCACGAGCCTTCTCTTCGGGCGCGTTGTCGATCTGGTCGAATGCCGACGCGTCGTTGAGGGTCGGGTACTTGTCGTGCAGAACCTTGGTGATCGCCGCGGTGAGCGTCGTCTTGCCGTGGTCAACGTGACCGATGGTTCCGATGTTTACGTGCGGCTTAGTCCGCTCGAACTTGGCCTTCGCCACTGTGGGTCCTCCTCAGGACTCTGGTGCAGTCCCCCAGGTCGGCCGGAATTCCTCCGGCCGACCCGCGGGGGCCTGCGCATTGGTGTGTACTCATGCTACGCGGTCGAGGCTCGACCCCGCATTTCGGGTGCTGCGCTCTGTGGAGAACGCGACACCCGGTGGGCTACTCGCCCTTGTTCTTGGCGATGATCTCCTCGGCGACAGCCTTGGGGACCTCCGCGTACGACTCGAACGTCATCGAGTAGACGGCACGACCCGAGGTCTTCGACCGCAGGTCACCGACGTAACCGAACATCTCCGACAGCGGGACGCTGGCCTTGACGACCTTGACACCGCTGGCGTCGTCCATCGACGCGATCATTCCGCGACGGGAGTTCAGGTCGCCGATGACGTCGCCCATGTACTCCTCGGGGGTGCGGACCTCGACGGCCATGATCGGCTCGAGGAGGACGGGCTGCGCCTTGCGAGCCGCCTCCTTGTACGCGATCGAGCCGGCGATCTTGAACGCCATCTCCGACGAGTCGACGTCGTGCGCCGCACCGTCGAGGAGCAGGGCACGGACACCCACGGTCGGGTAGCCCGCGAGGACACCGACCTGCATGGCGTCCTGGATGCCGGCGTCGACCGACGGGATGTACTCGCGCGGGACGCGACCACCCGTGACCTTGTTGACGAACTCGTAGGTCGACTCGGCCGTGACCTCGAAGGGCTCCAGCGCGATCTGCACCTTCGCGAACTGACCCGACCCACCGGTCTGCTTCTTGTGGGTGTAGTCGTAGCGCTCGATGCCCTTCTTGAGGGTCTCGCGGTAGGCCACCTGGGGCTTGCCGACGTTCGCCTCGACGTTGAACTCCCGCTTCATGCGGTCGACCAGGATGTCGAGGTGGAGCTCGCCCATGCCCTTGATGACCGTCTGGCCCGTCTCGGCGTTGAGCTCGACGCGGAACGTCGGGTCTTCTTCGGCGAGCTTCTGGATGGCCAGGGAGAGCTTCTCCTGGTCGGCCTTCGTCTTCGGCTCGATGGCGACCTCGATGACGGGCTCCGGGAAGGTCATCGACTCGAGCACGATCTGCTCGGACGGGTCGCACAGAGTGTCACCCGTCGTCGTGAACTTCAGACCGATGACCGCGTAGATGTGACCGGCGGTCACGCTGTCGACCGGGTTCTCCTTGTTGGAGTGCATCTGGAAGATCTTGCCGATGCGCTCCTTCTTGTCCTTCGTCGAATTGATGACCTGGGCACCGGACTCGATGGATCCCGAGTACACGCGGACATAGGTGAGGCGACCGAAGAAGGGGTGCACCGCGACCTTGAACGCCAGAGCCGAGAAGGGCTCGGTCGAGTCGGGCTTGCGGATGATGATCTTCTCGGCGTCGCGGACGTCGTGGCCCTCCATGGGAGGCACGTCGAGCGGCGACGGGAGGTAGTCGATGACCGCGTCGAGCATCGGCTGGACGCCGCGGTTCTTGAACGCGGAGCCGCAGAAGATCGGGTAGAGCTCGGAGTTGACCGTCATCTTGCGGACGGCGCCCTTGATCTCGGCGACCGTGAGCTCCTCGCCGGAGAAGTACTTCTCGAGGAGGGCGTCGTCGGACTCGGCGACGGTCTCGAGCAGCTTGGCGCGGTACTCCTCGGCCTTGGCCTGGAGGTCTTCCGGGATGGGCTCGATCTCGTACTTGGCGCCCATCTCGACGTCGCCCTTCGCGTCGCCGCGCCAGGTCAGCGCGCGCATCTCGACCAGGTCGACGACGCCCTCGAAGGAGGACTCCGCACCGATCGGGAGCTGCATGACCAGCGGCTTCGCGCCGAGGCGCTTGATGATGGTGTCGACGGTGAAGTAGAAGTCGGCGCCCAGCTTGTCCATCTTGTTGACGAAGCAGATGCGCGGGACGTCGTACTTGTCGGCCTGACGCCAGACGGTCTCGGACTGGGGCTCGACGCCCTCCTTGCCGTCGAACACGGCGACCGCGCCGTCGAGCACGCGGAGCGAGCGCTCGACCTCGACCGTGAAGTCGACGTGGCCGGGGGTGTCGATGATGTTGATCTGGTTCTTGTTCCAGAAGCAGGTGGTCGCAGCGGAGGTGATCGTGATGCCACGCTCCTGCTCCTGGGCCATCCAGTCCATGGTGGCGGCACCGTCGTGCACTTCACCGATCTTGTGGGTGATGCCCGTGTAGAACAGGATGCGCTCGGTGGTCGTCGTCTTGCCGGCATCGATGTGCGCCATGATGCCGATGTTGCGGACCTTGTTCAGGTCGGTGAGCACGTCCTGTGCCACGGGTTCCTCCGATTGGGGGGTTAGAGATGTGCGGTTTCTGCGGGGCGCTCACCGTGGTGAGCGCCCCCCAGGGCCCAGAAGGGCGGTGGTGCTTACCAGCGGTAGTGCGCGAAGGCCTTGTTCGACTCGGCCATCTTGTGCGTGTCTTCACGACGCTTGACAGCGGCGCCGAGACCGTTCGACGCGTCGAGGATCTCGTTCATGAGACGCTCGGTCATCGTCTTCTCGCGACGGGCCTTGGCGTAGCTGGTGAGCCAGCGGAGCGCCAGGGTGTTCGCGCGGTGAGGCTTGACCTCGACGGGCACCTGGTAGGTGGAGCCACCTACGCGGCGCGACCGGACCTCGAGGGTCGGGCGCACGTTGTCGAGTGCCTTCTTGAGCGTGGCGACGGCGTCCTGGCCGTTCTTCGCGGCGACGCCGGCGAGAGCACCGTAGACGATGCGCTCGGCGAGGCCCTTCTTGCCGTCGAGCAGGATCTTGTTGACCAGCTGGCTGACGATGGGGGCGCCGTAGACGGGGTCTGCGACGACAGGGCGCTTGGGAGCGGGACCTTTACGAGGCATTACTTCTTCTCCATCTTCGCGCCGTAGCGGCTGCGAGCCTGCTTGCGGTTCTTGACAGCCTGGGTGTCGAGGGCGCCGCGGACGATCTTGTAACGGACACCGGGGAGGTCTTTCACACGACCGCCACGGACGAGCACCATCGAGTGCTCCTGGAGGTTGTGGCCCTCGCCGGGGATGTACGCGGTGACCTCGGTGCCGTTGCTGAGCTTGACGCGAGCGACTTTGCGGAGGGCCGAGTTCGGCTTCTTGGGGGTGGTGGTGTACACACGGGTGCACACGCCACGCTGCTGGGGGTTGGCCTTCAGGGCGGGGGCCTTGGTCTTGACGACCTTCGGCGTGCGTCCCTTTCGGACCAGCTGCTGAATAGTTGGCACTGGTTCTCCTTGATACGTACTTCTCGGCGCAGGGTCTCTGCTCAGGTTCTGGCCGACCCGGTCGGACGGCTTCCTCATCTCTGGGGCACGACACGTCACACTTCGTCGAACGAGGCGTGTTGTGTGGTGCGTCTCCCCGACGCGGTGCACCATTGAGATGCACGGCCGGGCCTGATCGGAATCGCGAGAAGTTCGCCACCCGAAGAGACGGTTGCTCCAGCCTCGCGGACGACTCTCGTCGGACACCGGCTGAAATCTGGGCGCGCGATTAAGCGCACACCCGAAAAGAATAGCCTGCCGCCTGGGTCAGATCAAACGGCGGTGCCTCTGCCGGCAGCGAACGGGCGTCGCTCAGACGTCGTCGTGGCGGGCTCCGCGGGCCGCGTGCGCCTGCTCGAAGCGGGCCATGAGGAGGTACGCGGCGACGACGACGCCCGCCCAGAGGGAGGACGCGATGACGAAGGCGGATCCTGCGTATCGACCCACGAACAGCACGAACCAGACCGCCTCGTCGCGCTCCAGGGCGTAGATCAGCCCGCCGACCACCAGCATCACGAGGAAGCTCGCCACCGCGGCGACGATCGAGGGGCGCAGGATGCTCGGGGTGCGGACGCCGTCGCGCTCGGCCACGCCGAAGCTCCGTGCGAGCACGAAGAAGACGCTCGCCATCGAGCCGAGCACCATGGCCGGCCCGAGCAGCGTGCCCGCGTCGTGCTCCACGATGACGTCGCGATCCGTGACGAAGAAGACGATGCCGAGGGTCAGCACCACCACGGCCAGATGCGTCACGGTGGCCATGAAGGTGAGGAGGCCGCGGGACATCGCACCAGGCTACCCGTCGGGGTGCTCCGGCGCGGCGGCCGGGTCGGAAGGCGTCTCGAGCACGACAGAGCGCCGGCGGAGGCTAGGGGCCTCCGCCGGCGCGTCCGGTCCGTCGCGGTGTGCGGTGGACCGGGAGCCACCGTCCGGTCGATCGGGACCTTCGACCGGGCGGTGGCGGCTCGGTGCTCCTCCGGTGCTACTTGCCGGCCGCGGTGTCGGTGGAGGAGCCGTCGGCGGTGGTGCTTCCCGCCGTGGTGCTGGAGCTGTTCTGCTGGGACTGCTGGGCGGACTTCGCGTCGGTGAGGGCGTAGACGAGCCCCCCGAACGTCCAGTTGAGGGTGTCCGGCGCCGCGTTGGCTGCGTCCGTGGTCGAGTCGCCGCTCGCGCTCGTGCCGGCCGCGCTCGTGATCGTGTTGATCATGAAGAGACGATCCGCATCCCGGACGCCCTGGAGAAAGGACAGGGCATCCGCATACGATCCCTGGATCGTGACCGTCAGCGGGATGGTGCTGAAGTTCGCGGCCGTGATGAGCGGGTCGGTCGTCACAGCGGGCGCAACGGGGGTGCTGGCGACGGGAGTCGGGCTGGCTGTGGCCGAGGGCGAAGGGGAGGCCGTCGCACCCGCCGTCGCCGTCGCCGGTGCGGCCGCTGAGACGGGAGGCATGTACGAGGCTGCCGTGCCGAACTGGATGTTGCTCAGCGTCACGCCCGACTTCTCGGCGATCCCATTGAGCTCCGTGATCATCGAGCCGCTGTCGACTCCGGCGGGAACCGTCTTGCGGAGGTCGGCGAGATCCGCCTTCTTGGTACCGAGCTTCGAGTACTGGGCTCTCAGCGACGCGAGGGTCGAGGCGAGCTTCTCGTTCTGAGCTGTGACGGCCACCTCGGCGGAATGATCGTCCGCGGCGGACTTGAGCTGGGGCTGGACCCCGAGGAAGAAGCCTCCTGCGAGGACGACGAATGCGGCGAGGACGGCTGCGATCATCATGAGACGGTTGCGGTCCATGTCATTTGCCTTCTTTCGAGTAGGCCTTGGAGAATGCCTCGGAGTCGACGTGGACGACCACGTTTGACGTGTAGACGCCGGCGGAGAGCGCGACAGTGCCCGCCGAAGCGTCCGTGTACCCGGGGAGCGTGCGAAGGCTGGTCAGCCACGTGGGCACGTCCGGGAGGGACGAACTCGTCGACGAGAAGGTGAGCGTCGCCACCCGCTGTCCCTCGAGAGGCGTGGTGGCCTGCGCATAGGCGACCACCGGCGTCGCGGAGTCGATGGTGACCGTCGCGAGCTCCATGCCGTTCGGCACGGTGGCCTTGACCTTCGCCAGGTAGGAGGGCCAGTCGATATCGGTCGATCCACCGACCCGGACAGCCGCGCCGACGAGGTCTGTCTCGTTCTGCACCGTGTTGACCTCGGAGAAGCCTGCCGACTGCATGATGAGGCTGGACGTCTCTTTCTGCGACGACGCGAGCGTCGCGGTCGCCGCACTTGCATAGATGGCGGCCGTCGCCCCGGCGACTCCGACTATGACGACGAGACCCACGACACCTGTCCAGGCTCGGCGGACGTTGACGGCAGCGTGCCGCTCGGCTCGCACCTCCGGCGGGAGGAGGTCGACCCGGGGCACGCCGCCGATGGCGATGACGCCCTTGGCAGGCTTGGATCGCGAGATCGGCGGCGGTGGCGCTGCAGGAGCGCTTGCAGCGGTGGCAGTCGGCGCAGGCGCCTGTCCGACACTCCGACGAGACCTGGCCCTCCGCGACGACTCGTCGAGCGCCGCCGAGGCTGTAGATGCTCGTGCGCGCGCTCCGTCCTGCGATCTGGGCTCGCCGCTCTCCGCCTGTCGCTGTGCCGCCTTGGTCAGATAGAACTTCATGCTGCACTTCCGAGAGCGAGGCCGAGGGCGACGGTGAGCGAGGTGGTCTTGGCACGGACATCCTGTTCGGACACGGAGCGTCCGAACGCGAGCCCCTGAAACGGATCGGCCGCGACGACTCGGATTCGCGTGACCTCGGCGAGCGCCTCAGGGAGACCCTGCAGCTGCGCTCCCCCACCGGAGAGGACGATGTGGCTCACGGTCTCGGTCGGACGCGTGTTGGCGTAGTAGCTGACCGTGTTTCGGAGGCTGCCCAGGAGTTCGTTCGTCGTCTCGAAGATGACCTGCGAGGCCGTGGCGTCCTCCTGCGTGGCGCGGGATGCGACGAGACCGAGCGTGCGCTTGGCCCCCTCAGCGAGATCCCGCGGGATCTCGAGACGAGACGCGAGATCGGCCGTGACGTCGTCGCCGCCCGACGGGATCAGGCGCACGAACTGCGGGACCCCGTTCGAGACGAGGACGACAGACGTCGTCGCCGCCCCGATGTCGATGAGCGCCACCGTCCCGGCCATGTGCTGGCGGTTGACGAGCAGCCGCGAAACCGCGAACGGGATGAGGTCGACACCGACTGCGGTGAGCCCCGCGAGCTTCGACGCTCGCACGTTGCCGAGGACGGCATCCTTCACAGCGGCGATGAGAAGCCCGTTGATGACGGGACCGTGCTCGCCGATGCCCTCCGACACGGGATAGAAGTCGAGGAGGGCGTCCGCCACGGGGATGGGCAGCATGTCCTGCACTTGGAAGGGCAGGGCCTCGTGGATACGGGCCTTGGACGCCTTTGCCACTGTCAGATCTCGGGCGAGGACTCGCTGGTTGCCCATGCCGAGAACCACCTGCTTGCTCTTGAACCCTGCCTGTGACCACAGGCTCTTCATGCTCTGCGCAACGGTGAGGGCCTCGATGACCTCACCGCGACTCACCGATCCCTCGGGAAGGGGAACTTCTCCGTAGCGCACGAGTGTGGGCTTCGACGAGGTCGGATTGGCGATCTCCACAGCACGGAGGGACGCCGTGCCGATGTCGACGCCGACGATGGACTTGCTCATTTCGACTCCAAGGACTTCGGGGCGGGGGCCTGGCCGTTCGTGATCACGAGGCGAGACCGATCAATGACAGGTAGCCGTGCCAGACGGCTCGGCCGGCGAAGACGCCGACCCATGCGCCGACGAGCATCCAGGGACCGAAGGGGATCCCGCCCTTCCTCCCGATCCGCTTGAGGGCGATCAGCACGATGGAGAAGAGTCCACCGAGGAGGAAGGCGGAGAAGCCTCCCACGATGAGGGGGCCCCACCCGAGATATCCGAGGTAGAGACCGAGGAGGCCTGCGAGCTTGACGTCGCCGAGACCCATTCCGGCCGGGTAGGCGAAGGCGACCGCGAAGTAGAAGGCACCCAGGATGCCGAGGCCGACACAGGCGCGACCGAGGTCGGCCCAGTCGTTCGCCAAGGCGGACGATGCTGTCAGGAGCGCGACGGCGACCCCGTAGGACGGCAGGACGATGCGGTCGGGCAGGCGCTTGTGCTCAGTGTCGATGATGCCCAGGGCGACGCTGATCGCTGCCAGGTACAGGAAGGCCGCGACGCGGAGGAGGCGCGCGGCGACGGCGGCGGACGCGAGCGTCTCCGGCGCCTGAGCGAGGAATGAGACGACGACGATCACGAAGAAGACCCCTGTGAGGGACTCCACGATGGGGTAGCGAGCAGAGATGGACGTTTTGCAGCTGCGGCACCTGCCGCCGAGTGCGAGCCAGCTGACCACGGGGATGTTGTCGAACGCCCGGATCTCGGACTTGCAGGTCGGGCAGGAGCTCGCAGGGCGGCTGACGGAGATCCCGGCCGGAACCCGGTAGACGACGACGTTGAGGAACGATCCGATCACGAGGCCGAAGACGGCGGCGAGGACGGAGGCCATGGCGATCACTGAGGCACGCCCGTAGTCGAGTAAGCCGTCTTGGACTCGGAGACCTGCGTGAGACCGTAGGTGGTGGACACGGGAGAGAGGAACTTGGGCGGAGCCTGGAACGCGAGGCGCTTGTCGTACTGGTAGTCCTTCGCGAACCCGGTCACGATGACCGGTGCGGAACCCGAGGTCACGACCTGAGTCGTGGCGACCGGGCCGCGGAACTTCTGAGCGATGGCTCCGAGAACCGTCAGCTTGCCCCTGGTCTGATCCTGGTCGTAGTTCTCGACCGTGAACGAGTGCAGGACGCTCATGATGGCCGCGTCGATCGTGAGATCCTGCGTCTGGTCCATCAGGACGAGAGAGCTCGTCGTGCAGGTCGCGAAGCGGTTGTTGGCGCAGGGGCCCGTCGACGTGACCGTCTTGGCGGGGTTGAAGACCACGACGTTGTTCTCGCCGATCAGGCCGAGGATGTCGGACGACTTGTCTTTGTAGAGGATGTCGTTCACCACGTACAGGTAGTTGTTGGCCGCGATGGTGACCTTGCCGTCGAGTGTCCCCTGGACGAACGCGTCACCATTGGTGCAGCTGTAGGACGAGCTCGACGGTGCAGTCTCGCCGGCGAGCGGATACCCGACGCCGTCGCCCGGCGACGTTCCGTCAGCCCCCGTGCAGGAGTAGTTCTTCGGGGTCTTGCCGTTCCAGTAGTTCGGGTCGCCGCTGCCGGACGTCTGCGGCACGTTCTGCACGTAGATGAGGTTGCTGTCGATCACGGGCATCGTCTGGCCGCCAGGGCTTCCGAGGGTGTTCCCGTTCGACGAGTAGTCGGGCGTGCCGCAGTTGGCCGCCACCGATCCGCCCGAGACGGGGTTGCCCTGGATGTTCGTCTTCTTCGTCCACGGGGAGTAGACGGTCATCGTGCCGTCGGAGTTGAACTTGATCGTGGTCGGACCCGTGTAGAGGCAGCCCGGACGCGGTACCGTCGAGGAGGTG
This sequence comes from Frondihabitans peucedani, assembly GCF_039537585.1. Taxonomy (NCBI): domain Bacteria; kingdom Bacillati; phylum Actinomycetota; class Actinomycetes; order Micrococcales; family Microbacteriaceae; genus Frondihabitans; species Frondihabitans peucedani. The sequence goes on along the minus strand of NZ_BAABAU010000001.1, from coordinate 2,153,643 downwards.
AGGTCGGAGCGGGTCTCCTGGACCAGGGATCCGATGGTGGACGGCATCTGGACGATCGGCCGGTACTTGACCGACACCGCGCTGTTGTTGCACGTGCCGGCGGGAGTCGCGAACGAGGGCGAACCCTGGTTGCCGGTGGTGACCGTGCTGCCGAAGGTGGTGCCGCAGATCGTCATGGTGTCGTTGCTGTGGGCAGGACCCGTGATGACATCGGACGGCCCGAATTGGATCGTCGTGCAGTTCGGGCGGTTCGAGACGGCCCAGGCGTAGGCGGCGGTGCATCCCGCCGTCAGAGCCGGATCGCGGATCTCGTAGTCGGTGAAGTAGAGGAAATCGAGGAAGCCGGACTGCTTGAGGCTCGCGACGACGGTGCGCGTGACGTTGCCGACGCGTCCTGTGGACTGCAGGCGGAGGACACCGTTCTTCGAATAGGTGGAGTTGTCGACCTGGTAGCGGTATGAGCCACCCGTCGGTACAGACGGGTCGACCGGCGCCCACTTCCCGGCAGGACCGGTGGTGAGGTCGAACGCCGGGTTGTTGTTGGTCCCCAGGAACGTGCTGCCTGCACTGAAGGGGTTGCTGACGGAGTTGCCGAGCGCGCCGTACTGGCTGTACGAGTTGTCGTTCGCCAGTTTCGACTGGTAGTCCTCGACGCCGGCGTAGGCGGCCGCGCCCGCAGCGTTCCAGTCGGCGTCGTAGTCGGACTTCTGCGCACCGGAGACGGAGACGGAGACGATGATCCCGCTCATGAGCATGAGGACCGTCCCGAGGATGACCACGGTGGCGAGCGCCATACCGCGCTCGTCGTCACCGGCACGGACGACGCGGAGGAGGCGACGAGCGAAGCGGGCGCGGAGGAGTCTGAGCATCAGTTGGTCCTCGCGACATTGAGGTTGGGCAGCCCGACGGAGTTCGTGAGCAGCGTCGACTGATTTGCGCTAGAGGTGCTGCCGAACTGCAGGGAGATCGTCACGGCGGCGACGTTGTTGACCACGGCGGCCGGGAGGACGCCCCCGACTGTCGCGATGGCGGTCCCCGTCGAGTCCAGGTAGGTGAACAGCTTCGGGCCGCCGGCGGCGGGCAGGACCACGGGCGATCCCAGGATCCTGCTGGTGCAGGAGGTCGCGCAGCTCGCCGATGACGGGAACGTGAAATTGACGCCCGCGGGAGTGGCTGCCCACTTCCACTCGACGAGGTTCTTGGACGCGTCCACGAAGAACTGCACCTTCACGGGGGCGACTTTCGACGTGCTGAGGTCGACGTAGCTGTAGACGGTGAGCGCGTTGTCGGTCGCCTGGGCGAACGCAGGATCGGGGAGGCTCTGGTTCGCGACCGTATTCGTCGCGGCGCCGCGGAGAACGCGCGTCACCTCGTCCATGGCATTCGCTGCCGTGCGGTTGGTCGAGTCGATCGTCCTGTTCGTGATGTTCGCGCGGCTCGCGTTGACCATGAATCCGGCTGTCATCGCGAGGAGGATGCCGAAGACCGTCATGGCGACGAGGAGTTCCGCCAGCGAGAGCCCTCGCTCCGAGCCACGAGCATCGGCGACGACCTCGAGTCGGGCCCGCACGACCCGGATCACGGCGTCACCCCGCGCGGGTCCAGGGTGACGTTGGCGCCGCTCACGGTGCCGCCGGTCTGGATGGCGTTCGCGGCCGGGGTAATGCCCAGGAGCCCCCCGAGGGTCGCGAACTTCCACGTGCCGAAGGGAAGCGCGATGACGGGCGCTCCGGCCGCCGCGGCGAAGGTGTACTGGACCGCGGTCTGGCAGCCGGGATCACCGTTGGCCGTCGAGTTCACCGACGTGGCGATGATCCCGGTGATCCCCGACGCATCGGGCAGCTTGACAACTCCCATGGGGATGTTCACCGTGGCTGCAGCACCCGCCGATGCACCGGTGGGGAAGCTCGCGCCGGCCACGCCCGCACTGTTCTTCGCGGTCCAGTTGGCGGGGTCGACGTTGAGGCACGACTTGATGGGGGCGTTGTTGGCGTCGGTGAGCCCCGACGGGACCAGTGCGCCCGCCTCGTAGGTATAGGAGGAGAAGGGGAACAGGGAGACGGGGTTGGTGGCACCCGGCTTGAACGTGTCGATTCCCCCGGTCGTGGAGTTGAAGGTGAGATCGAGGTCTGTCGGGAGCGCCGCGGTGTTCTTGTAGTTGGACGCGTACTTGAGAGTGAGCTTGGCAGCGGAGTCGTAGGTGAAGGGGACGGTGGTGGCCGATCCTGCGACAGCCACGGCCGGCGTGAATGTCGGGTTGGCCACCTGATTGATGTCGATGCCGTTCGCCTTGGCGATGGACACCTGGTAGTTGCCCGGCTTGACCTTCAGCGCGTAGGTGCAGCCGTTGGCGTCGGTCGCGGCGGGAGTAGCGACGGCTGCGGCGCCGTTGCTGTTGCTGGCGGTCGGGGCGATGGTCACGTTGACGCCGGGGAGTCCCGCACCATTGGCGCCGGTCACGGCCACGATGATCGTGCCGAGCGACGGGTCGTTGATGCGCGAGTTCGGCGCGAGGACGGTGGCGGACGAGACGGATCCCGTGCCGCGCTGTCCATCCCAGGTCACGTTGTCGCGGACCGTCTTGAACTGGAGCGTCCCGGTGCCCGAGCCGCACGCGCTGGTGGCCGTCGAGGACGTGTTCCACGCGACCGTCCTGACGACGTGGTACGTCAGGCCCTGGAGGGTGACGTCCCAGGTCTTGCTCTGCACGGCGAAGACGTCGGTGATCGACCTCTGCAGATCGAGGTCCTGCGCGATGAGGTTCGCGGCGGCCGTCCGCGCGCGGCCGTCGCGGGTGAGGAGGAGGGAATTGGTGATGGTCGCTGCGACCCCGAGGGAGATGAGTGTGAAGACCATCATGGCGACGACGACCTCGATCAGGCCGAGACCGGACTCCTGGTCGCGCTCGACGATCGAGCGGAGTCGCTGGGAGAAGCGCTTCATGGTGTTCATCACCTCCTCGGGTTCGTGTGAATACGGGCTGTAGGGCGCCGGGGGCAGGCGCGCGCTCGCGTCTACCCCCGGTACGTCTCTCTTTACGGAGCGGTGGGGGCGGTGCAGGTGCCGGGAAGGGTGCCGACCTTCGTGACGCCGGTGCTCTCGGTGGCGTAGTAGACGCTGCCGGTGGTGCTCTTCGCGGCGACGCAGAACTTTCCGGTGGTGGTCGAGGACTGGAGCGTGATGAGGCCCGTGGTGGTCGCGTTGCGGGTGTAGCCGGCGTCAGCGATACCGGTGATTCCGCTCACGTCCGTCGTCGAGGACGGCACGGTGCCCGAGCTGGTCTGGATGGAGACGATGGCCGTCTTCGCGTTCGTCAGATCCGACTGGACGTTGGAGTCCTTCGAGTTGTTCTGTACACCGAGATACACGGGGATCGCGATCGCGGCGAGGATGCCGATGATGATGACGACGACGAGGAGCTCGATGAGCGTGAAGCCCCTGTCGGCGTCCTGGGTGAGGTTCTTGCGGCGAGCGTTGAGCTTGCCCATGAGCTGCGCGTACATAGGTGGTCCGTTCTGGTGTGGTGGGAGGGGGGTCGAGGCGGCAAGCTCGCCTGCCACTACTGACGCTATGGGCGCGCGGAGGGGTACAGAATCCCGCGTCCGGGGGGTTTCGAGCGTTTGAGCGTCCCCAGTCCGGGGCACCTCGACCCCGCTGATCGATGACAAGGAAGGGCCGATCCCGCTCAGCGAGATCGGCCCTTCCGGAAACGGGGTCGTCGTATATCAGGTGATGGTGCAGGGAGTGGTCGAAACACCGGCCGACGATGTTGCGTAGAACGTGCCGCCACCAGCGCTCACACCCACGATGCAGAAGTCACCGCTGGTGCCCGTGGGACCGTAGTTGAGCGACTTCGTGCTGCTGGAGAACGTCGCGCCGGCGTCGGAGAAGGCGGTCGCAACACTGTTCACGGTCGGGAACGTCCCGGTCGTGATGGCCCCGGAGGGGAACTTCGCGGGAAGCGATGAGTTCGAGGTCTGGAGGCTGACGACGGCGGTCTTGAGGTTGGTGATGTCGGACTGGGTGCCGGAGTTCTTGGCGTTGTTCTGGACGCCCAGGTACACCGGGATGGCGATGGCGGCGAGGATGCCGATGATGATGACGACGACCAGGAGCTCGATGAGGGTGAAGCCCTTGTCGGCATCCTGCGTCAGGTTCTTTCGGCGAGCGTTGAGCTTGCCCATGATCACTGCGTGCATTTCGTGTCCTGTCGGAAGTGGGGGAATGAGGAGTGGCGGAGGCAAGCTCTGCCTGCCGAGACCGACGCTAGAGGCGGGAGCCAGGGGGACAGAATCCCGCGTCCGGGGGGTTTTGCCAGGTTCACTGACCCCAGTCCGGGCGGCCCCGGTTCGGGTATCCCCTGGCCAGGGGCCGTGTGTCTCCGGACGCGCTTGCACGCACCAAGCCCACCGGCCGACGAGCCGGTGGGCTTCACGCGTTGTCTTTCTCCGTCAGTGGATGAGCGAGGTGATCTGGAAGATCGGCAGGTAGAGAGCCACGATCATGCCGCCGACCACGACGCCGAGGAACGCGATCAGGAGGGGCTCGATCAACGACGTGAGGGCTTCCGTGGTCGCCTGGACCTCGTCGTCGTAGAACAGAGCGATCTTCTCGAGCATGGTCTCGAGTGAGCCGGCGTCTTCTCCCACGGAGATCATCTGCGTGACCATTGCCGGGAAGACCCGAGCCTCGTTGAGCGGCACGGCGATCGACTCACCCTGGCGGACCGACTCCGCCACTGTCACGAGGGCTTTCTGCAGCACGTAGTTGCCTGAGACCTCCCCGACGATCCTGAGCGCCGTCAGGATCGGCACGCCGGCGCCGATCATGTTCGAGAAGTTGCGGCTGAAGCGCGCGATCGCGATCTTCTGGATCAGGGGTCCGAAGACCGGCAGCTTGAGTTTGAGCGGATCGACGAAAGCCCGCACGCGCTCCGTGTTCTTGTTCGTCCGCCACCAGGCGGAGAACGCGATGATCACCACGATGAGGATCGGCACGACGTAGACCATGGCGTGCGACGCATAGACCAGGAGCTGAGTCGGGAGAGGCAATTTGCCGCCGAGGGACGCGAACATGCTGCTGAAGATCGGCACGATGAAGGTCAGCATGACGACGACCGCGACGAGCGACATGACCAGGACCACGACCGGGTAGGTCATCGCCGACTTGATCGTGTTCATCAGCTTGACCTCCTTCTCGAAGTTCTCGGCGAGGGAGTCGAGCGCCCCGTCGAGGAATCCGCCGGTCTCACCGGCGCGAACCATGTTGATCATGATCGGCGGGAGGTACTGCGAGTGCTTCCCGATAGCGTCCGAGAACGAGACGCCGGTCTCGACGTCCTCGCGGATCTCGGTCATGATCTTCGCGAGCTTCTCGTTCTCGGTCTGCTCGGCGAGGATCGAGAGGGCTTTCAGCAGCGACAGACCCGACGAGATCATCGTCGACATCTGGCGGGCCATGATCGCGAGGTCCTTGAGTTTCACGCCCTTCGAGAAGCCCGGGATCGAGATCTCGCGCTGGAGGCCCGTCGCGTTCGACTCGGAGATCGCGATCGGTGAGACGCCCATGGTGCGGAGCCGGGTCACGACGGCGCCCTCGCTCGAGGCCTGGACCTTCCCCTTGACGACCTTGCCGGCGGAGTCGCGCCCGCGGTAGGCGTAGGTCAGTGCTGCGGCCATCAGTGCTCGCTCCTCGAGAAGGCGTCGCCGAAGTCGATCCCGCCGGCCGCGAGGCCCTGCGAGGCACCGGTGTCGGTGCGGGTCACGAGGCGGTGGAAGCCCTCGGCGTCGTGCACCTTGTCCATGGCCGCCTTGAGGGTGACCTTTCCGGTGTTGACCAGGTCGGCGAGATCCTGGTCCATGGTGTGCATTCCGAGGTCGCGGCCAGCCTGCATCGACGAGGCGATCTGGTAGGTCTTGCCCTCGCGGATGAGGTTCCCGACGGCGGGGGTCATCATCATGATCTCGGTGGCGACGATGCGGCCTCGGCCCGAAGCGCGAGGGACGAGGGTCTGGCAGACCACGCCCTGCAGGGTCGAGGCGAGCTGCGTGCGCACCTGATCCTGCTGATGGGGCGGGAACACGTCGATGACGCGGTCAATCGTCTGAGCGGCATCCTGCGTGTGGAGGGTCGCGAAGACGAGGTGGCCGGTCTCGGCGGCAGTCAGCGCGACCGAGATCGTCTCGAGGTCGCGGAGCTCGCCGATCAGGATCACGTCGGGGTCCTGCCGGAGCACGTGCTTCAGCGCGTTCGCGAAGCTGTGCGTGTCGGAGCCGACCTCGCGCTGGTTGACGAGGGCCTTCTTGTGGGTGTGCAGGAACTCGATCGGGTCCTCGACCGTCACGATGTGGTCGGCACGAGTCTCGTTGACGAGGTCGATCAGGGCGGCGAGAGTCGTCGACTTCCCGGAGCCGGTTGGGCCCGTGACGAGCACGAGACCGCGCGGCATGCCGGCGAAGCGGGCGATCGCCGGATCCATGCCGAGCTGGGCGAGCGTCTTGATCTCCGTCGGGATGAGGCGGAAGACGGCGCCGAGGACGCCGCGCTGCTGGTAGAAGTTCACGCGGAAGCGGGACTCGGTCGACAGCGAGTAAGCGAAGTCGAGCTCGAGCTCGACGTCGAAGGCATCCTGGCGGTCGGCGTTCAGGAGGCTCGCGAGAGCCGTCCGGACCTTGTCGCGGCCCCACGGGACCGGCGAGAGCACCGGCTGCAGGTGGCCGTCGACGCGGATCGTCGGCGCCGCGTCGACCGTCACGTGGAGGTCGGAACCGCCCTGGACGACGACCTGGCAGAGCGCTTCGATGAGGTCCTTGTCGGCCTCGTGCGCGGCGTGCTCGCTGAGCTGGATGCCGGCGGCGGCTCCGTGCGGGTCGAACGTCTCCTCCTGCTCGACAGGCTGCGCCACGTGCGCGGGGTTCGGCACGAAGGCGAGGGTCGGAGCGGGCGGCGCGAAGTCCAGAGCGGGTTCGGGCAGGATCGCGGGGGCGGCGAAGTCGAGCGCGGGAGTGGACGCAGACGGGGCGGGCGCCGACCACGACTGCGGCTCCGGGAACGACGACGCCGGCCAGGCCGGGGCCGCGGTCGGAGCGGGCAGGTCGAAGACCTGGGGCGACTCGGGAGGGGTGCCCGGGTCGAAGGAGGCCGGGTTCTCGAGCGCTGTCCCGGAAGCCGGAACGATCAGCTCGTGGAACACCTGGACGCCCGGCGACAGGGGCGACGAGGGCTCCTGCTCGCGGAGCCAGCGGCGACTCCCGACCGGCGCAGGCGTCCAGCCGCCCGCCGCCTCGGCGCCCTCGGCGTCGTCGAGCGAGTAGACGGGGCGCGGCGCACCCTGGGGGGAGGTGAGCGGGTCGTAGAGCGGGTCACTCATTGAAGTGTCCTTCGTGTGGTGGTGGTCGAGTGAGAGGGGCTAGGCGACGACTCGGAGGATCTCTTCGACGCTGGTGAGGCCCTGCTTGGCCTTCTCCCAGCCGTCCTGGCGGAGGGTCAGCATCCCCTGCGCCTGAGCGAGTCGGCCGATCTCCGCGCTCGAGGCGCGCTTCACGGCGAGGCGTTCGATATCCTCCGACACGCTCATGACCTCGTGGAGCGCCACGCGCCCCCGATAGCCCGTGTTCGAGCAGGACTGGCAGCCGGCGGGCTCGTAGATCACGGGAGGGGCCTGGTCGGGGTCGATGTGGAACTTGAGGGCGTTGAGGTGCATCGGCGTGTAGTCGGCGGGACGCTTGCAGCGGTCGCAGAGGCGGCGCGCGAGGCGCTGGGCGACGACGCAGTCGAGCGCCGAGCCGACGAGGAACGGCTCGATGTCCATCTCGGTGAGCCGCACGATGGCGCTCGGAGCATCGTTCGTGTGCAGCGTCGACAGCACGAGGTGGCCGGTCAGCGACGCCTCGATGGCGATCTGCGCCGTCTCGTGGTCGCGGATCTCACCGAGCAGGACGACATCCGGGTCGGACCGCAGGATGCTGCGGAGCGCGCTGGCGAAGGTGAGGCCCGCCTTCGGGTTCACCTGGACCTGGTTGATGCCCTTCATCCGGTACTCGACCGGGTCCTCGACCGTGATGACGTTGATCTCGGGGCGGGCGACGGCGTTGAGCGTCGTGTAGAGCGTCGTCGACTTGCCGGAACCCGTCGGGCCCGTGACCAGGATCATCCCGTAGGGCTTCGAGTACGACTCCGCGAACACGTCGAAGTTGCGCTCGAGCATGTGGAGGTCGCGGAGGCTCAGGGTCGTGTTGGAGTTGTCGAGGATCCGCATGACGACCTTCTCGCCCCACACGGTGGGGAGCGTCGCGACGCGGAGGTCGATCTGCCGATTGCCGTGGCGGACCGACATGCGGCCGTCCTGAGGCTTGCGGCGCTCGGCGATGTCGATGTCGCTCATGATCTTGAGGCGGGAGATCACGCCGTTCTGGATGCTCTTCGGCGCCGGCTGCATCTCGTGCAGGACGCCGTCGATGCGGTACCGGACCCGGACCTCGTTCTCGCCGGGCTCGATGTGGATGTCGGAGGCCTTGTCGGTGATCGCCTGGCTGACCAGGAGGTTCACGAACCGGACGATCGGGACGTCGTCGTCCGGGCCCGAGGCGATGTCCATCGCCGACTGGTCGGAGGCGGTGTTCTCCTCCTCCAGGGTCGAGGTCAGGTCGTTCAGTTCGTCGTCGGCGCGGATGTAGCGGTCGATAGCCGCCTTCAGGTCGTTCTTCTCGGCCATCACCCACTCGATGGACATCCTGGACGCCGCTCGCACGTCGTCGAGTGCGAACACGTTGCCCGCGTCGCTCACGGCGACGAGCAGGAGGCCGTCGTGGATGGCGATCGGCAGCGCGTTGTGCCGGCGGCAGACGGCCGACGAGACCATCGTGACCGCGTTGCGATCGACCGGGTAGTCGACAAGCTCGACGAACGACATGTTCGCCGCCTGCGCGCGGGCCTTCGCGATCTGCAGCTCCGAGACGACGCCCCGCTGCAGCAGGTCGCGGACCGAGGCCTCCTCGTCGGACGGGTTCGACATCAGGTCGAGCTGCTCGATCGGCAGCAGACCGTGCAAGATCAGGATCTCGGTCATCGACGCCATGCGGAACCTCCTCGGACAGGGGCCGCGCTTCGGGGTGCACGCGGCGGTGCTCGGGCGATCTCCCCGGGCCAGGCAAGCTTCGCCTCTCGCCGACGCGGGGTACATATCCCAATCGGAGTGCCACCCGTTGGGGGTGCGCCGGCGCTGCTGGCGTGGCTGGCGCCGGATTCGCACCAATCGGATGTGACATCTTCCATGGAGTACGACAGTGTTGGTTGTGCCCACGCCTGACCTGCCAGAGTCGCCGCGCCCTCCCTGCACGAGATCGGACATCAGTGACACACCATGAATCGGAAAACGCGGGCCGGCCTCGCCTTGTGAGAACGGAATCCTGGAGCTGCTTCGCGCTTGCGACGCTCACCCTCATCCTGGTCGCCGCCGACAGCCCCGCCGCGTTCGTGCCCCTTGCGGCTGCGTTCGCCCTCTTCGCTCACCTCGGACGTCGGGCTGGCGACCGTGCGGCTCCCCGACACGCCCTCATGGCCGCGCTCCCCCTGTGCCTCGGAGCCGCTGTGGTCGCGATCGTCAGAGCGCTGGCATGAGACCCACGAGCATCGCAGTCACGGCTCTCTCGAAGCGGTACGGCGACGTCGTCTCCGTCGACTCCCTGACGTTCCGGTGCGAGCCCGGCACCGTCACGGCTTTCCTCGGCCCGAACGGCTCCGGCAAATCGACGAGCCTCCGCATGATCGTCGGCCTGACTCGCCCCGACAGCGGAACCGCGACATTCAACGGTCGGACGATCCGGGAGCTGGACAATCCGGGTCGGACGGTGGGCGTCCTCCTCGATGCGGGGGCGCACCACCCGGGTCGTTCCGTGGCTGAGACTCTGAGGCTCGCCTGCATCCTCATCGGCATGCCCAGGACGCGAATCAGCGAATGCCTCGAGTTCGTGGGCCTCGAAGGAGTCGCGCGGAGACGCGTCGGCACTCTCTCGCTCGGCATGCGACAACGGCTCGGGCTCGCGATCGCCGTCCTGGGTGAACCCGCCTGCCTCCTGCTCGACGAGCCTGCCAACGGTCTCGACCCCGAGGGCATCTCCTGGCTCGGCGACTTCCTGAGCGAGTTCGCTTCCGCCGGCGGCACCGTCCTCCTCTCGAGTCACCACCTGGACGATGTCGACTCCGTCGCCGATCACCTCGTCATCCTCGACAGTGGCCGCATGGTCCACGAAAGCAGCCGTTCCGACGACGAGATGCGCCGTGCGAGCACGTTCACAGCGAACGCTCCCGAGGCCATCACCGCCGAACTCGACCGGCGTGAGATCCGGTGGGCCCTCGACCCGGCCAGCGGTCGAATCGAGGCCGCTACGGATCCCGAGACGATCTGGCACATGTCAGCCGAGTCCCGGACGCCGATGACGTCCCTCACGAGTTCATCGCCTCACGCGCTCCGCGACCTCTTCGCAGCCTCGACCACCGCTGAGTTCCAGGGTGGGAAGCTCGACTTCTTCCCCGTCGACAAGCGAGAGGAGGCGAAGAAGTGACCTTCGCGCGCGTCCTCCAGACAGAGCTCCGGAAGTGCGTCGACACGAGAGCGTCTCGGTGGCTCCTCGTCGTCATGGTCGTCCTCTGCGCCTGCGCCCTGGCCATCAACACGATCACAAGAGTGGAGGACTTCGCCGACTACGTGCGCGGAGCCACCCTGCCCATGCCCGCGTTGTTGCCCATCCTGGCGATCCTCGCCGCGACGGGCGACTGGACGCAGCGATCGGCCATGACGACGTTCGCGCTGGTGCCCCGCCGATCGATCGTCCTGGCTGCGCGTCTGGCTGCGGCGATCCTGTTGATCGTCGCCGTGGCGGCAGCGGTGGCGCTCGTCTCAGTCGTCGTCTTTCTGCTCACGCCTCACGCTCGCGTCGAGTCCGTGGGCTCGTGGGCGACCCTCGGCGCGCTGGGGTCGATCACGGGCCTGTCGATCGCGGCCGCTCTGACGGGTGTCGCCGCGGGCTTTCTACTCTTGAATACGCCGGTTGCGATCACGGTGACGATCCTGCTTCCGATCCTGTTCGACATCCTGGTCGCCATTCCACTGCCTGAGGTCGCCCCCTGGATCTCCATCCTCGCCTTCAGCGCCTGGATGACCGCGCCCGAATGGAGCTGGTGGACGACCCAGGGCACCGGCGTGGGCATCGGGCCGGCGCTCACGTCGTTCCTCCTGTTCATCGTGGTTCCCATCGGCGTCGGGTGGAAGCGACAGTCGGTGCGCGAAGCCAAGTAGCGCTTCCCGAAGCAGCTCGGTCCAGAACGCCGAAAGGCCCCGCCGCACGTGAGTGCGACGGGGCCTTTCGTTGCAGGGCTGCTGCTTAGTTGTTCGGATATTAGTTGTACGTGCCCGGGGTGAAGTCGTCGCTCGAGAACGAGTCGAAGTCGACGAAGCTGAGGTCAGCCTCGTTGAACGACGCGTCGTCGGTGAAGACACGGTTCGGGTAGCGCTCGGCCTTCGCCTCTTCGGTGGCCTCGACGGCCACGTCGCGGTAACGGCTGAGGCCGGTACCGGCCGGGATCAGCTTTCCGATGATGACGTTCTCCTTGAGGCCCATCAGCGGGTCGCTCTTGCCCTCCATGGCGGCCTGCGTGAGGACACGCGTGGTCTCCTGGAAGGAAGCGGCCGACAGCCACGACTCGGTCGCCAGCGACGCCTTGGTGATACCGAGGACCTCTTGACGAGCCGAAGCCGTCTTCTTGCCCTCGGTCAGGGCGGCGCGGTTGATCTCGTTGTAGCGCATCCGGTCGACGAGCTCACCGGGGAGCAGGTCGGTGTCGGCGTGGTCGACGACGGTCACCTTGCGGAGCATCTGACGGACGATGACCTCGATGTGCTTGTCGTGGATCGGCACACCCTGCGAGCGGTAGACGTCCTGGACGCCTCCCACCAGGTGCTGCTGCACGGCTCGCACGCCCTTGACCCGGAGGACTTCCTTCGGGTCGACGGCACCGGCGATGATCTGCTGACCGAGCTCGACGTGCTGACCGTCCTCGATGAGGAGGGTCGAGCGCTTGAGGACGGGGTAGATGACCGGCTCGTCGCCGTTGTCGGGGGTGAGGATCACGCGGCGGGCACGGTCGGTGTCCTCGATCGTGACTCGGCCTGCGGCATCGGCGATCGGGGACGCACCCTTGGGGGTGCGGGCCTCGAACAGCTCGGTGACGCGGGGCAGACCCTGCGTGATGTCGTCGGCCGAGGCCGAACCACCGGTGTGGAAGGTGCGCATGGTCAGCTGCGTGCCGGGCTCGCCGATCGACTGGGCCGCGATGATGCCGACGGCCTCTCCGATGTCGACGAGGTTGCCGGTGGCGAGCGAACGGCCGTAGCACTTCGCACAGACACCGACGGCCGACTCGCAGGTCAGGACCGAGCGGACCTTGATGGTCTCGACGCCCGCGGCGACCAGCTGGTCGATCAGGACGTCTCCGACATCGGCGCCGGCCTCGGCCACGACGGTGCCCTTCGGGTCGACAGCCTCGGCAGACAGCGTGCGGGCGTAGACGGTGTTCTCGACCGTCGCGTCGCGCACCAGCTTGCCGGTGGAGTCGGGAGCCGCGATGGGCATCTCGAGCCCGCGCGTCGTACCGCAGTCGTCCTCACGGATGATGACGTCCTGCGACACGTCGACCAGACGACGGGTCAGGTACCCCGAGTCGGCCGTACGGAGAGCCGTGTCGGCCAGACCCTTGCGGGCACCGTGCGTCGCGATGAAGTACTCGGCCACCGACAGCCCCTCGCGGTACGAGGAGATGATCGGACGAGGGATGATGTCGCCCTTCGGGTTGTTCACCAGGCCTCGCATGCCCGCGATGTTGCGGACCTGCAGCCAGTTACCACGAGCACCCGAGGTCACCATGCGGTTGATGGTGTTGTTCTTCGGGAAGTTCTCGCGCATCGCAGCGGCGACCTCGTTGGTCGCCTCCGTCCAGATCTTGATCAGGTCGGCGCGACGCTCGGCGTCGGAGATGAGGCCCTTGTCGAACTCGCCCTGGACGGCCGCGGCCTGCTTCTCGTAGCCCGCGACGATCTCCGGCTTGCGCGGAGGCGTGAGGATGTCCGAGAGAGCGACGGTCACACCGGAACGCGAAGCCCAGTAGAAGCCCGCGTCCTTGATGTTGTCGAGAGCCGCCGCGACGGCGACCTTCGGGTACCGCTCGGCGAGGTCGTTGACGATCGTCGAGAGGACGCCCTTGTCGGTGACCTCCTGGACGAACGGGTAGTCGGCCGGGAGCGCCTCGTTGAAGATCGCACGGCCCAGCGTGGTCTCGACCAGGGTGGTGTCACCCTCGACGTAACCGGCCGGAGCCTGACCCTCGGCGAACGTCAGACCCGGGATGCGGATCTTGACGACGGCGTTGAGGTCGAGCGAGCCCTGATCCTTGGCCAGGATCGCCTCGGAGACCGACGAGAACGCGCGGCCCTCGCCCGTCGCACCCTCGGTGACCGTGGTCAGGTGGTGCAGACCGATGATCATGTCCTGGGCGGGCAGGGTCACCGGACGACCGTCGGACGGCTTCAGGATGTTGTTCGACGCCAGCATCAGGATGCGGGCCTCGGCCTGGGCCTCGACGCTCAGCGGGAGGTGGACGGCCATCTGGTCGCCGTCGAAGTCCGCGTTGAAGGCGGCGCAGACGAGCGGGTGCAGCTGGATGGCCTTGCCCTCGACGAGGAGCGGCTCGAAGGCCTGGATGCCCAGGCGGTGCAGCGTGGGAGCACGGTTCAGGAGGACCGGGCGCTCACGGATGATCTCTTCGAGGACGTCCCAGACCTGCGGGCGCGAACGCTCGACCATGCGCTTGGCGCTCTTGATGTTCTGAGCGTGGCTGAGGTCGATGAGGCGCTTGATCACGAACGGCTTGAAGAGCTCGAGAGCCATCTGCTTGGGCAGACCGCACTGGTGCAGCTTCAGCGTCGGTCCGACGATGATGACGGAACGACCCGAGTAGTCGACGCGCTTGCCGAGCAGGTTCTGGCGGAAACGACCCTGCTTTCCCTTGAGCATGTCGCTCAGGGACTTCAGGGCGCGGTTGCCGGTGCCGGTGACGGGACGACCGCGGCGACCGTTGTCGAACAGCGCGTCGACGGCCTCCTGCAGCATCCGCTTCTCGTTGTTGACGATGATCTCGGGCGCGCCGAGGTCGAGCAGACGACGGAGACGGTTGTTGCGGTTGATCACGCGACGGTAGAGGTCGTTGAGGTCGGAGGTCGCGAAGCGGCCACCGTCGAGCTGCACCATCGGGCGGAGCTCCGGCGGGATGACCGGGACGACCTCGAGCACCATGGCGGCCGGCGAGTTGCCGGTCGACAGGAAGCTCGACACGACGCGCAGGCGCTTGATGGCGCGGATCTTCTTCTGACCCTTGCCGTTCGCGATCTGGTCGTGCAGGACCTCGGCCTCGGCCTCCAGGTCGAACGACTGCAGGCGCTTCTGGATCGCCTCGGCGCCCATGTGGGCCTCGAAGTAGATGCCGAAGCGGTCCTGGAGCTCGTGGAAGACGGCGTCCTCGGGCTTGAGGTCGCCGACCTTGAGCGAGCGGAAGTCCTCCCAGACGCGCTCGAGGCGGTTGATGTCCTCGTCGAACGACTTGCGCGTCTGCGACATCTCCTTCTCGGCGCCGTCCTTCGCGCGACGCTTCTGGTCGCTCTTGGCACCCTCCGCCTCCAGGGCGGCGAGGTCGTCCTCGAGCTTCTTCAGACGGTCGGCGATGCGGCTGTCGCGCTGCGACTCGAGCTGCTTGATCTCGAGGCGGAGCTCGTTCTCGAGGCCGGGCATGTCGGCGTGACGGCCCTCCTCGTCGATCGAGATGACCATGTAGGCCGCGAAGTAGATGACCTTCTCGAGGTCCTTCGGAGCCATGTCGAGCAGGTAGCCGAGACGCGACGGAACACCCTTGAAGTACCAGATGTGCGTGACGGGCGCGGCGAGCTCGATGTGGCCCATGCGCTCACGACGGACCGAGGACTTGGTGACCTCGACGCCGCAGCGCTCGCAGACGATGCCTTTGAAGCGGACTCGCTTGTACTTGCCGCAGGCGCACTCCCAGTCGCGGCTCGGTCCGAAGATCTGCTCTCCGAAGAGGCCGTCCTTCTCGGGCTTCAGCGTGCGGTAGTTGATGGTCTCCGGCTTCTTGACCTCGCCGTGTGACCAGGCGCGGATGTTCTCGGCCGTAGCGAGGCCGATCCGCAGCTCATCGAATGTTGTTGCTTCGATCAATGTGTATCCCTTTTATAAAAGTGTCGACGTTGTCGTAGTGCTGGGACGGACCCGGCGGGTGAGCGCTCTAGATCTCGTCGACAGACGACGACTCGAAGCGGGAGGAGATGTTGATGCCGAGCTCTTCCGCAGCGCGGAACACCTCGTCGTCGTTGTCGCGCAGGCTGACCGTCTGGCCGTCCGCGGACAGCACCTCGACGTTCAGGCACAGCGACTGCATCTCCTTGATGAGCACCTTGAAGGACTCGGGAATGCCCGGCTCCTGGATGTTCTCGCCCTTGACGATCGCCTCGTAGACCTTGACGCGGCCCAGGATGTCGTCGGACTTGATGGTCAGGAGCTCCTGGAGCGCGTACGCGGCTCCGTAGGCCTCGAGGGCCCAGACCTCCATCTCACCGAACCGCTGACCACCGAACTGCGCCTTACCACCCAGCGGCTGCTGCGTGATCATCGAGTACGGGCCGGTCGAACGGGCGTGGATCTTGTCGTCGACCAGGTGGTGCAGCTTCAGGATGTACATGTAGCCGACCGAGACGGGCTCCGGGAACGGCTCGCCGGAGCGGCCGTCGAAGAGCTGCGTCTTGCCGGACGAGCCGATGAGACGGTCGCCGTCGCGGGTGACCAGCGTCGAGTCGAGGAGACCTGCGATCTCGTCCTCCGAAGCACCGTCGAACACCGGGGTGGCGACCTTGGTGCCGGCCGGAGCCGACAGCGCGTGCTTCGGGAGGTTCTCGGCCCACTCCTGGATGCCGTCGACGTTCCAGCCCTGCTTGGCGATCCACCCGAGGTGGATCTCGAGCACCTGGCCGAAGTTCATTCGACCGGGCACGCCCAGCGGGTTGAGCACGATGTCGACGGGGGTCCCGTCGGCGAGGAACGGCATGTCCTCGACCGGGAGGATCGTGGAGATGACGCCCTTGTTGCCGTGACGACCGGCGAGCTTGTCGCCCGCGGTGATCTTGCGCTTCTGGGCGATGAAGACCACGACGCGCTGGTTGACGCCCGAGCCGAGCTCGTCGTCGCCATCCTGCGAGTCGAAGACCTTGACGCCGATGATCGTGCCCTGCTCGCCGTGCGGCACCTTCAGGGACGTGTCGCGGACCTCGCGGCTCTTCTCGTTGAAGATCGCGCGGAGCAGACGCTCCTCGGCGCTGAGCTCGGTCTCGCCCTTCGGCGTGACCTTCCCGACCAGGATGTCGCCGGGACGGACCTCGGCGCCGATGCGGATGATGCCGCGCTCGTCGAGGTCGGCCAGCAGGTCGGGGCTGACGTTGGGGAGGTCACGGGTGATCTCCTCCTTGCCGAGCTTCGTGTCGCGGGCGTCGACCTCGTACTCCTCGATGTGGATCGAGGAGAGCGTGTCGTCCTTCACCAGGTTCTGGCTCAGGATCATCGCGTCTTCGTAGTTGTAGCCCTCCCACGGCATGAACGCCACGAGGAGGTTCTTGCCGAGCGCGAGCTCGCCGTTCTCGGTGGCCGGGCCGTCGGCCAGGACCTCTCCGACCTCGACGCGCTGACCGGCGTCGACGATCACGCGGTGGTTGTACGACGCGCCCTGGTTGGAGCGGTCGAACTTGCGCAGGTAGTAGTCCTGCGTGCCGCCCTCGTCGAGCTGGATGGTGACGACGTCGGCCGAGACCTCGGAGACGACACCGGCCTTCTCGGCGGTGACGACGTCGCCGGCGTCGATGGCCGTGTAGCCCTCCATGCCGGTTCCGACGAGGGGCGACTCGCTGCGGACCAGCGGGACGGCCTGGCGCTGCATGTTCGCACCCATGAGGGCGCGGTTCGCGTCGTCGTGCTCGAGGAACGGGATGAGCGACGTCGCGACGGACACCATCTGGCGCGGCGAGACGTCCATGTAGTCGACGTCGGACTTGTCGACGAGCTCGACCTCGCCGCCCTTGCGGCGGACGAGGACCTTGTCTTCGACGAAGTCGAACTTGTCGTCGAGAGGCGCGTTGGCCTGCGCGACGACGTAGTCGTCTTCCTCGGAGGCGGTGAGGTAGTCGATCTGGGTCGTGACGTTGCCGTTCACGACGCGGCGGTATGGCGTCTCGATGAAGCCGAACGAGTTGATCCGCGCGAACGATGCGAGCGAACCGATCAGGCCGATGTTCGGGCCTTCCGGGGTCTCGATCGGGCACATGCGGCCGTAGTGCGACGGGTGGACGTCGCGGACCTCGACACCGGCGCGCTCGCGGCTCAGACCACCGGGGCCGAGCGCGGACAGGCGGCGCTTGTGGGTCAGACCCGACAGCGGGTTGTTCTGGTCCATGAACTGCGACAGCTGCGACGTTCCGAAGAACTCCTTGATCGCGGCGACGACGGGGCGCACGTTGATCAGGGTCTGCGGCGTGATCGCCTCGATGTCTTGAGTGGTCATGCGCTCGCGGACGACGCGCTCCATGCGCGAAAGACCGGTGCGGACCTGGTTCTGGATCAGCTCGCCGACCGCGCGGATGCGACGGTTGCCGAAGTGGTCGATGTCGTCGACGTCGAGGCGGAGCTCGACCGGCTTGCCGTCGCGGGTGCCCGCGATGGTCTTCTCCTCGGCGTGCAGCGACACGAGGTACTTGATCGTCGCGACGATGTCCTCGACGGTCAGGACCGAGTCGGTCAGCGGCGCGTCCATGCCGAGCTTGCGGTTGATCTTGTAGCGACCCACCTTGGCCAGGTCGTAGCGCTTCGGGTTGAAGTAGAAGTTGTCGAGGAGCGCACGAGCGGCCTCGGCAGCGACCTGCTCGCCCGGACGGAGCTTGCGGTAGATGTCTTTGAGCGCCTCCTCCTTGGTGAGGATGGCGTCCTTCTCGAGGGTCGCCTCGATCGACGCGAAGCCCTTGAACTCCTCGAGGATCTCTTCGCTGGTCAGGCCGAGGGCCTTCAGGAAGACGGTGACGCTCTGCTTGCGCTTGCGGTCGATGCGGACGCCGACCTGGTCGCGCTTGTCGATCTCGAACTCGAGCCAGGCACCGCGGCTCGGGATGATGCGCGACGAGTAGACGTCCTTGTCGGAGGTCTTCTCGGGGGTGCGGTCGAAGTACACGCCGGGCGAACGGACGAGCTGCGACACGACGACGCGCTCGGTGCCGTTGATGATGAACGTGCCGCGCTCGGTCATGAGCGGGAAGTCGCCCATGAAGACCGTCTGCGTCTTGATCTCACCGGTGAGGTGGTTCATGAACTCGGCGTTGACGTACAGCGGGGCGGCGTAGGTCTTGCCGCGCTCCTTGCACTCGTCGATCGAGTACTTGGGGTCTTCGAGCTCGGGTGCGGTGAACGACAGCTGCATCGTCTCGCCGAGGTCCTCGATCGGGGAGATCTCCTCGAAGATCTCCTCCAGGCCCGAGTGGACGGCGAGGTCGGTGCGGCCCTGGGCCTGTCCCTCAGCGAGGCGCCCCTTCCACACGTCGTTGCCGACCAGCCAGTCGAAGCTCTCCGTCTGAAGCGCCAGCAGGTCGGGGACCGTCAGCGTGTCGGTGATCTTCGCGAATGACAGCCGCTGAGCCGCGCGGCCGTTCTTGGGTGAGTTGGTTTGTGCGTTGGGCGCAGCAGCCAAGGAAACTACCTCCGTGGACCCTCAGGGTCCTGTGTCGTCTGTTCGGACAGTACGTTGTGATTGAGTGGAGACGAACTCACCAGGATGGCCGGAGACAGACGTCTCAGACAGACACCCAACCTCGCCGCAATTTTCGAGGTGTGCCCGTCGACCGCAATATGACGACCGGGCATGGGGAGCGCAAAGGTCAACTATAGGTCGCTCCGACGCGCCCTGTCCAGTGGGTCGTTGACCTTTTTCGGGATCACCGGTATAAGCCGGTCGGGGTGGGGCGTATTCCCGGGGTCGTGGGTCGTCGTTTGCCTTCCTCCACAGCTGTCACGGGGGCTCCTTCCTGCACAGGCCGCTGCTCTGGGCGCACTGCGAGAGTGTCGATCGCGCAGGATCGCGGGATGGACGATCTCCTCTCCGGCTCACTGGCCCGGCTCGACGGTGTCGCGCGCCACGGGGAGCTGGTCCGGGCGGGAGTGGGGCGCCGGGAACTCTCTGCCGCGTGGCAAGAGGGCGAGATCCTGCGCGTGCGTCACGGGGTGTACGCCGTGCCGGGGCTGCCCGCGGGTGTCGAGAGGGCCGTGCGGGTCGGCGGCGTGCTGGCAGGACCGTCGGCGTGCGGGCTGCTGGGGCTCTGGGAGCCGCCGGGGCCCGCCCTGCACGTGAGCGTCGAGCAGCACGCGCGGGCGCTGCGCGACCCGGATCACGCGAACCGGCCGCTCGATCCTGCGCGGGAGGATGTCGTCGTGCTGTACGACCGGGAGGCGGGGTGGGGCGCTGGTGGGGCTCTCTCGCGGCGGCCTCGGCGGCACGTCGGGCTGCGGGCCTGTCTCCGGCAGACGATCGCGCGGTCGGAGCCTCGGGCGGGGCTCGCGGTGCTCGACTCCGCTGTGCGCGGGCACGGGCTGACCCCGGCGGATCTGCTGTCGCTCCGGGCGGAGCTGCCGGCTCGATGCCACCGGGTGCTCGACCGGGCGGACCCGTCGGCCGAGTCGGGGAGCGAGTCGATCATGCGGTGGGGGCTCGTCGAGGCCGGCCTGTCGTTCGAGGCGCAGAAGTGGGTGGGCGACGGGATCCGGGTCGACTTCCTGGTGGCCGGGCGGGTCGTCGTCGAATGCGTCAGTCACGAGTTCCACGCCGGGCGGCGCGAGTACGAGCGCGACCGGGCGCGCATCGCCGCGGTGGCGCGGACCGGGCACACCGTGCTCGAGTTCACGCATCACCAGGTGCTCGACGAGTGGCCGATGGTGATCGGGACGATCCTGGCGGCAGTCGTGCGGGGGTGACGGGTCGGGGTCGGGTCGGTCGTCTGCCGGGAGTGCGTACAAATGGACGGAGATTCTCGGGCTGGCGACAGTTCTCCGTACATATGGACGGAGATTCAGCAGTTGGGGAGCCCGTCCGTACATATGGACGGAGATTCTCGGATCTCCGCGCGATTCATGCGGATCGGAGGGGTGTTCGTCGAGAGTCTCCGTCCATTTGTACGCGGGGCAGGATCTCCGTCGTTATGGACGGAGATCCTCGCGCCGGCGATGGTTCTCCGTGCATATGGACGGAGATTCAGCAGTTGGGGAGCCCGTCCGTACATATGGACGGAGATTCTCGGATCTCCGCGCGATTCATGCGGATCGGAGGGGTGTTCGTCGAGAGTCTCCGTCCATTTGTACGCGGGGGCAGGATCTCCGTCGATATGGACAGAGGGAGGTGGCGGGGCCGAGGATCTCCGTCCATATGTACGCGGGGAGGGGGAGGGGAGCAGGGACAGCAGCTAGAGGCCGAAGGCGAGACGCAGGCCGAGCGCGAGCATGACGAGGGCGATGAGGGCATCGAGCACGCGCCAGGCGGCAGGACGAGCGAACACCGGGCGGAGCAGGCGCGCCCCGAAGCCGAGGCCGGCGAACCAGACGCAGGAGGCGAGCAGCGCTCCCCCGGCCCACCACCAGCGCTCGTCCGGCCCTTGTTGGTTGGCGACCGAGCCGAGGAACAGGATCGTGTCGAGGTACACGTGCGGGTTCAGCCAGGTGAAGGCGAGCGCGGTGACGACGGCGGTGCGGAGGCCGGTCGGGGCAGCGGCGGCCGCGGTGACGAGAGCGGTCGGGCGGAGGGCTCGCCGGGCGGCGAAGAGGCCGTAGACGATCAGGAAGCCCGCCCCGACGACGCGGATCACGACCATGACCGCAGGGGCGGCCGCGACCAGAGCGCCGATGCCGAGCACGCCGAGCGTGATGAGCACCCCGTCCGACACCGCGCAGATGACGACGACCGGCAGGATCACGCGGGACCGGCCCTCGATGCCGAGCCGCAGCACGAAGGCGTTCTGCGCTCCGATCGCCACGATGAGCGAGAGGCCGGTCAGGAATCCGAGCAGGGCCGGCAGGAGGGTCGTGGTCACCCCTCGACGCTAGGGGTGCGGCCAGGATCAGTCCAGCTAATGATCGTCATGCACCATAAGCTGGGCTTATGCAGCTCGATCACCTGGAGACGCTGAGCGCCCTCGTCGACGAGGGCACCTTCGAGGCGGCGGCCCGGCGCCTCCACGTCTCGGCGTCGGCGGTCTCGCAGCGCGTGAAGGCGATGGAGGCCTCGACCGGGCGGGTGCTCGTGCGGCGGACGACACCGGTGACGCTGACCGACGCGGGCGAGGTGATCCTGCGCTATGCCAGGCAGGTCGAGCTGCTGGAGACCGACACGCAGCGGGCGCTCGAGGGATCGCAGGACGGCGCGGGCGGCGGCTCCGGCTCGGCGACAGGCGGACGCGTGAGCAGGATCGCCCTCGCCGTGAATGCCGATTCCCTGGCGACGTGGTTCCTCGGGGCGCTCTCCGGGCTCGGCGACGAGCTGGGCGTCGTGTTCGACCTGCACCGCGAGGACCAGGTCAACACGACGCGGCTGCTCCGCGCGGGGACGGTGATGGCCGCGGTCACCTCGACCCGCGACGCCGTACAGGGCTGTACGACGGAGGCACTCGGCGCGATGCGGTACCGAGCCGTGTGCGCGCCGGACTTCGCGGCGCGGTGGGGGCTGCGGGATCCTGCGTCGTCTGCCCTCGCGGAGGCCCCGGTGGTGCTCTTCGACCGCGACGACGACCTGCAGAGCGCGTTCGTCCGTGCGCGGACGGGGAGCGGCGCGACCGGCCCGCGGCACTACATCCCGACGTCGGACGACTTCGCCCGGGCCGTCGCCCTCGGGTTCGGCTGGGGAGTGCTGCCGGAGCAGCAGTGCGCCGGGCCGATCGCGGAGGGCTCGCTCGTGGAGCTGGCGCCCGCGGACCCGGTCGACGTCGCGCTGCACTGGCAGCGGTGGAACATCGCGTCGCCGACGCTCGACCGGATCACGGCGGCGGTCAGGTCGGGGGCGGCAGGATCACTGCGCTAGAGAGCGAGGGGCTAGCGCGGCCCGACTGTCTTGGCGGCAGCCCAGAGCGCCACCCGCTTCGGCAGGAGCGGCACCGCCAGGCGGGCGACCAGGGCGTTCGAGACGCCGTCGACGACGCTCGGCTGGTTGCGGGCGAGAGCGCGCTTGGCAGTGTCGATGAGCTGCTGGGTGGTGCGCTTCGAGCGGGCGAAGTCCTCGCCGGCGATGTCGAAGAACGCGGTGTCGGTGGGCCCCGGGCAGAGGGCGAGCACGCGGACGCCGGTGCCGCGGGTCTCGTGCCAGAGGGCCTCTGTGAACGAGAGGACGTAGGACTTCGTGGCGCCGTAGACGGCCATGAGCGGCAGCGGCTGGAAGGCAGCATTGCTCGCGACGTTCACGATCGAGCCGCGGCGGCGGGCGATCATGCCGGGCAGGAGGCGCTGCGACAGCTCGGTGAGGACGCCGCAGTTGAGCCGGATCTCCTCCGCGAGGCGCTCGGGGTCGGCGTCGGCGACGGAGCCGTGCGTGCCGAAGCCGGCGTTGTTGAGGAGGAAGTCGACCTCGATGCCGAGACGCTCGCACTCCGCGACGAGATCGCGGGGCGCGTCGGGGGCTGCGAGGTCGCGCGGCAGGACCGTCACGCTCACTCGGGCGTCGCGGCGGATGTCGGCCGCGAGCGCCTCGAGCTTGTCGTGGCTGCGCGCGACGAGGACGAGGTCGAGCCCGTCGGCGCCGAGTCGGCGGGCGAAGTCGGCTCCGATTCCGGTGGAGGCTCCGGTGATGAGGGCGGTGCGGCGGTTCATGCCGGGATGCTATCGGGGTGTTCCTGAGCGCCGGTCGCGGCCCTCCAGCGGAGGGTGACGACGGTGCCCCGGCCGGGCGCGCTCACGATCTCTGCGAGACCTCCGCTGGTGCGGACGCGCTCCAGGATGGAGACGCGGACGCCGAGGCGCTCGGAGGAGACCGAGGGGTCGAATCCGGCTCCGTCGTCGCCCACGATCACGACGGCCTGGTCGCCGTCGGCCGCGACCGTGATCCAGCGGGAGGCCGAGTCGCCGGCGTGCTGACAGCTGTTGACGAGCGCCTGGACCGCGGCGTCGGCGAGGGTCTGTGCGACCTCGGCGGGCACCGAGAGGCTGCCGATCTCGCCCTCGGCCGAGAGCCGGGCGTCGGGATCGAGGTGGCCTCGCGCTCGGTCGAGGCGTTCCCGCACCTTGGCGAGCGACACCTCCTTGAGGAGCCCGGTGGGCGTCTCGGCGGCGCTGATGAGCCTGGCCATGCTCACACCCGCCATGACGGCGGCGAGCCTCCTGGCCTTGGGCGTCTCGGCCTTGCCCGCCGAGAGGAGAGCCGTCAGCACGCCGTCGTGCACGATCGAGTCGACCTGCAGGCGCTCCACCTCGATGGCGTGCGCTCGGACGGCGTCCCCGTAGCGGACGACGGCGGCATCCTGCGCCTGATCGACGTCGGCGGCCGCGCGCCGGAGCATGAGCACCACGACGAGGACCACCGCGCCGAGGATCGCGACGTACGCGCTGTCGAGCAGGGCGTGCTCCACCGTCGCGCCACCGCCGGACGGCGTCAGCCGGACGACGAAGAGGACCGTCGGGATCAGGACGACGTACATCGCCGAGACCCAGGTCGAGAAGGCGACGACGGCCGTGGCGAGCACCAGGTTCGCGACGTACCAGAGCCACGGCACGGTCGGCTGCACGACCGACGGGTCGGCGACGCCCAGCGGCCACGTCGTCAGGGCGACGAGGTAGATGATCGGCACGAACGGCGCGACCGTGACGAGGAACCGGCCGCTGAACCCCGTCAGGATCACGGCCGCGAACGCCCCGAAGAGCGTCCCGACGACCAGCCAGCCGAGCGGCTGCTTCAGGACGCCCTGCTGCATCAGCGCGAACGGGATCCCCTGCGCGCCGAAGACGATCGAGAACACGGCGATGCACCGGCCGAGGATCCGCTCCAGCAGGATGCCGGTGATCGGCCTGAGGGGATTCCGTTGGCCGGGCGCGGGGAGGAGCGTCGGCTCGGGGAGAGTCATGTCGTGTCTCTGGGAGGGTCGTCTGCCGCCGGATGTGATCCCCCGGCGGGGTGCCAGAGTATCCGGCGGTGCCCGGCCGGTGGGGCCGTGATCCGCTTAATGGTCCCGTTCTGGGGGTGGGTGCAACTCAACGACGGGTGTCGCCGGGTCGCTCTAACATCGGGGCATGGCACTCCTGCACCGGGCTGAGCTCCGCCCGTCGAAGACCGAGATCATCGCCGAGTGGGCCCGGTCCCGGTCGTGGTTCGAGGGTGATCCGGAGGCGCCGTTCGAGAAGCTCGCGTCGTTCCGATTCGACGATCCTGAAGGCGAGGTCGGCATCGAGACGTTGCTGGTCACTGCCGGCGGGCCCCTGCTTCAGGTGCCCCTGACCTACCGCGGTTCCCCGCTGGCCGGAGGCGAGGCGTGGCTCCTCGGGACGATGGAGCACTCGGTGCTCGGCACGCGGTACGCCTACGACGGCATGGGCGATCCTGCGTTCGTGGCCGCACTGGCGACTGCGGCGCTGACAGGCGGCAGCCAGGCGGACGAGTACGTCGAGGTCGACGGCGAGCGGGTGTTCCGGGAGCCTACGGCCGTGGTGACCGGGAGCGGCAACGCAGGATCGCGCGCGGTAGCGGCCTCAGACCTCGCTGCACCGGCGACGCGCGACGAGCGCGGCATCACGGTCGCGACCCTCCGTGGGCTGCGGGTCGCGCTGGCACGGGTGCCTGGCCCCGGCTCGGATGCAGGCGCGCTCGCCTCGGCGGCGGGAGTCCCGGCCGGAGCCGGGGCGACCGAAGACGGCCTCAGGGAGGTCGTCACGGGCACCTGGGCCGGCGGCGACCCGGTCACGCTGGCAGTGGTGCTGGTCGACTGAGAGGACTCGGCCGGGCAGGATCAGCCGAGCGCCAGCGCGATCGCCTGCGCGCGGGTGGTGACGCCGAGCTTGGCGAAGATCATGTTGACGTGGGCCTTGACGGTGGCGACGCTGACGAAGAGGCGCGCGGCGATCTCCGGGTTCGACAGACCCTGGGCGATGAGGGCGAAGATCTCGGCCTCCCGCGGGGTGAGGCCGGGGTGGCGGGTCCGCAGGGTCAGCGCCGGGTCGGGGTCGGGCTCGGGCGCTGTGGGCCGGGATCCTGCGGTCAGGCTCTGCACGAGGAGGGCACCGACCGAGGCCTCGAAGATCGACTGCCCCGCGGCCACGGCCCGGATGGCGCTGGAGAGCTCGGCGCGGCCGGCGTCTTTGGTGAGGTAGCCGCGGGCTCCGGCGCGGAGGGCGCCGACGATGGACTCGTCGTCGGCGAAGGTCGTCAGGACCAGCACCGCGGTGGCGGGATGAGCGGCGAGCACGCGCTCGGTGGCCTCTGCTCCGGAGAGCTCGGGCATGCGGAGATCCATCAGGACGACGTCGGGGAGCGTGGCGTCGACGACCCGGACGGCCTCGGCGCCGTCGGCGGCCTGGCCGACGATCTCGAAGCCGTCGACCAGCGACAGGAGCGTCACCAGGCCGTCGCGGACGATGGCCTGGTCGTCGGCGACGACGATGCGGACGGGGCTGTCGGTCATCGGACGACCACCTCGGCCTCGACCACGAACGAGTCGCCCCGGCGGCCCGCCGCGACGCGGGAGCCGTCGCCGAGCTCGGCCAGGCGGTCGCGCATGCCGGGGAGCCCCTGGCCGCCTCCGGCGCGGTCCTCGGCACCGGGGCCGGCGGCGGCAGGGCCAGCAGTAGCGCCAGCGACACCGGCACCGGCACCGACCGGATTCGACACCGTGACCCGCAGCGTTCCCCGCCCCGCGTCGGCGGTCGCCGCCACCGCGACCGGCGCACCCGGAGCGTGTCGCCTCGCATTGCTGAGGGCCTCCCGGAGCACCCCGGCGAGCGCCCGCGAGTGCTCGGCGTCGAGGGCCGTCAGGGCGTCGAGGCCGCTCGCCGAGACCTGCCCGCCCAGCGACCGGTGGGTCTCGAGGAGGCGGTCGACGGCGTCCGGTCGGTCGAGCGGATCGCCGCCCGCGGGGGCCGCGAGCGCAGGATCACGCAGGGTCGCCACCGCGCGCCGGGCCTCGCCCAGCCCGTCGGCGGCGAGGCTGCGGGCCGCCGTGACGCGGGCCGCGGCCTCGTCCGTGCGCCCGTTCTCGAGCAGGGCCTCGACCGCGTCGAGCTGGATGACGAGGCCGCCGAGGCTGTGTGCGAGGACGTCGTGGATGTCGCGGGCGACCCGCGCGCGGTCGGCGAGGAGGGCCGAGTGCTGCTGCTCCCGCTCGATCTCGACCTCGCGGGCGAGGAGCTTCCTCGCCGTCACCTCGGCGACGCGGTTCTGCCGGCGGTTGTAGCCGACGACGCAGCCGAGGGCGAGGCCGCCGAGGCAGGCCAGGAGGAACGACGGCGAGCGGGAGTCGAGGAGCGAGGTGGCGGTCACGATCGCGAAGCCTGTCGCGGCGAACGCGACGACGACGCCCCGCGGGTGCCGGAGGTCGGCGGCGACGGCGACGATGGCAACGATCGCCGGGGTGATCAGGAGGGCGTCGGTGCTCGTCACGAGCGCCGAGCCGACCACGAGCATGACCACCGCGGCGGCGTCGGCCACGCGGCCGGGCCGGAGGAACGAGCGCACGATCCAGGCGGCGAGCGCCACGAGGCCGAGGACCAGCACCCCCGCGGGCAGTCGTCCGTCGGCGGCGCCGACCCGGTCCACGACGAGGAAGGAGCCGACGACGACGGCTCCGACGCCGTTGAGCGTGGAGCCGAGCCCGGTCCTCTCGGGGGCGTCGGGGAAGGCGGGGGTCACGGAGCCATCATGCCGTGAGGGAGGAGACCCGCGGCATCCGGGCGTCCACGATCAGCGCGGAGGCCGCACGGCTGGCGGCGACGGTGAGCAGGATGACGCCGGTGGCGGTCAGGATGTGCGCGCCCATCAGGCCTCCGACGACGTCGAGCCCGAGGCGGAGGGCGATGAGGACGACCCACAGGGCGGCGCCCGCGACACCCGAGCGGGCCTCGATCCTGCGTCCCTTCGCGTCCGCGGTCGCGGCGATCCGGTAGACGGTGGCGCGGCCCATCAGCAGGCCGATCGTGACGGCGACGGCCAGCTCGACGCCGATGAGGGCGATGTCGACCGGGCCGACCGTCAGGCCCTTCGCCTGCGACGAGAGGCTGATGAGACCGATCACGCCGAGGATCAGCGGGAGGCGCCACACGCCCTGGCGGTCGATCCTGGTCCAGCGCAGCTGCTTGGACGCGATGTAGCCGACGAGGGCGATGCCGAGGAGGACGTTGACGAGGAGCTGAGCGGACACGAGGGGCCTTTCGGGGTGATGGTCGGGGGAGGTGCGTGCGTTGTCTCCACGATCCCGCGGGGCGGTGCGCCGGCCCACCACCCGGGGGTGGAGACGCAGGCCCTCGCGGGTGGAGATCGTGCGAGGCTTGGGGCATGGCCTCCCACTCCTCGACGTCCTCCTCGAACACGGGCGACGAGCCCCTCGAGATCACGATCGGCGCCGGTCAGGCACGCATCGACGCCGACCGGTGGAGCCCCGGCTCGTACACGCTCGTCGTCGACGGCACGCCGCAGTCGCACGTCGACCTCGACGACCCCACCCACCTGGCATTCGAATACGTGCGCAGGATCGGGCACGCGATCGACCTCCTCCCGCCGGGCCCGGTGACGGCGCTCCACCTCGGTGCCGGGGCCCTCACGCTCCCCCGCTACGTCGAGGCCACGCGCCCCGGCTCACGGCAGCAGGTCGTCGAGCTCGAGAAGGACCTCGTCGACCTCGTGCGGGCGCAGCTGCCTTTCCCGCGCGGGGCCTCGATCCGGGTGCGCTACGGCGACGCGCGCGAGGTCATGGAGAAGCTGCCGCAGGGGCTCCGCGGCACGGTAGACCTGCTCGTGGTCGACGTGTTCGGCGGGTCGCGGATCCCCGCGCACGTGACGTCGCTGGAGTTCTACTCGGCGGCGGCCGAGTTCCTGTCGCCGACCGGGATGCTGATGGTCAACTCCGCCGACGGCGCAGGACTCGCGTTCGCGCGCGGGCAGGCGTCGACACTCGCGACGGTGTTCGAGCACGTCGTGGCGGTCGCCGATCCCGGAACGCTCAAGGGGCGCCGATTCGGCAACGTGGTGCTCGTCGGATCGCACGCGGAGCTGCCCGTCGACCGGATGCCGCGCGTGTACTCGGCCGATCCGCTGCCGGCGAAGGTCGTCGCCGGGCGCGAGCTGAAGGACTTCATCGCGGGTGCACCCGTGGTGACCGACGCGACCGCGGTGCCGTCGCCGGAGCCGTCGCGGTCGGTGTTCGGCGGGCGCTGAGGCGCGGGCGCCGCGAGAGCGGGCGCCGCGGAGGCGGGCGCTGAGGCGCGGGCTACTTCTCGGGGGCCGCGGGCGGATCGGCGGGCGGCTGGGCGCCGCCGAGCAGGTCGCGGATGCGCGCCTCGGCGTCGTCGCCGGCCCGAGCGGCCTCGACATTGGCCTCGGTCACGGCCCGGACGACCTCTTCGCGCTGCACCTTGATGCCGCGGGGAGCGTCGATCCCGACGCGGATGCCGTCGCCGCGGGAGTCGAGGATGGTGAGGACGATGTCGTCGCCGATGAGGATCCTCTCCCCGACCTTGCGCGTAAGCACCAGCATCCCGCAAGACTACCGGGGCCGGGCCCGCGGGCGCACAGTGCCGCACCACGTTGCGCGGACACGGCACCGCGCCGCGGCAGGGGGGATGTCCGCCAGACGTCGGGCGGCAGGGGCGCAGGGAGGCTAGGCGTCGGTCCAGCCGACGGGGAGGCCCAGCGTGCGGATGGTGTCGGGGGTCGAGGTCGACGAGAGCCCCGACGCCACGAGCCCGTCGACGTCGAGCGACGCGGAGGCCAGGGCCACGAAGCGCTCGGTGTCGGCGTGCTTCCGGCCCGCGTCGACGGCGAGCCAGAGCTGGTCGGGGGCGAGAGCCGCGACGATCTCGGCGGCGGCCGGCGTCCAGCCGACCGCGACGAAGGTGGCGCGGTCGAGCTCGACCCCTGCGGCCCGGGCCTCGAGCGCGGCTCGACGGTCGCTGACGGCGACGAAGCGGCCGTCCGCGCAGGATCCTGCGACCCGGATGGCGGGACGCGTCAGAGTCGAGCCCTCGGCCATCGCCTGCACGGCCGCGACGGTGTCGGGGCGCTCGCCCACGATCACCACCAGGTCGCCCGGGCCGTCGAGGAGGGCGGGCGCGATCCGCGACGGTGCGGCGGGCGCGACGACCGAGGCGGCGAGCTCGACGGGCGCTGCGGCACCGGCGGGCGCAGCGCTGCCGGGCGCGGGCGCGGCTTCCGGCTCGGCGATCACGCCGTTGAAGGCGAGGTCGTCCATGAGGTCGGCGAACGCGCCCGACCTCGTCGACACCGCGGGGGCGGGCACGGCGGCCGGCTCCTCGAGGGCGAACGCGTCCTCGGCGTCCTCCGCGTCGGCCAGGAGGGCGGCGAGCCCGACGCGCTGCGCCGGCGTCGGGGAGAAGGCCCGCTGCGAGACGGGCGTGTCGGAGGCTCGGCGACCCGGAGCATCCTGCGGGGTCCGGGCGGCACGGCGGCCGCGCTCGGGCAGCTCGACCGTCGCCTCGACGTAGCGCTTCGTGAAGAGCCCGGCGATGCCGAGGCCGCCCGAGGTGACGCGCTCGGCCGCGACGATGCGGGCGCGCGGACCGTGGTCGACGCGCACCTTCGTGGCGATCTCGTCGAGGCTCTTGCCCGTGACGGTGATGCGTTGGCCGCTCATCGCTCGATCCTCTCAGGTGACGAGGTCACGCGGCCAGCGCGCCTTCGCCGCGGACGACGCCGACGGTCTCGATGTGGACGTTGCCCGCGGTGGCCTCCTGGTACGACAGCACCGGCAGGCCGCCGGTCTGCGCCGACACCAGGCGGCGGATCGCGGGGCGGAGGGCCGGCGCGCAGACCAGCACGGCGCTGAGACCGGAGGCCTCGACGGTCTGCACCTGTGTCTTGAGCGACGACAGGATCGTCTCGATCCGGTTGGCGTCGAGCAGGATCTGGGTGCCCTGCTCCGACGGGCGCAGGCCCTCGAGGAGCGACTGCTCGAGGCCCGGCTCGATCATGATGACGCGGAGGGTGTTCCCGTCGAGGTACTGCGCGCTGAGCGCGGGGCCGAGCGCCGCGCGGGCCGACTCGATGAGGCCCTCGGGGTCCGTCGACACCTTGGCGCGGAGGGTCAGCGCCTCGCAGATGCGGCCGAGGTCGTTGATCGGGATCTGCTCCTGCAGGAGGCCCTGCAGCACGCGCTGCAGCTCGGCCATGCTCAGCATCGACGGGATCAGCTCCTCGACGGCGGGGGCGTTGACGGTCTTGACGCCCTCGACGAGGACGCGGACGTCCTCGCGGCTGAGGAGGCGGGCCGCGTTGTCGGCGATGATCGACGAGAGGTGCGTGACCAGCACCGACACCCGGTCGATGACGGTCGCGCCGGTCATCTCGGCCGAGTGCCGCATCTCGGCGGGGATCCACTTGCCGGCGAGGCCGAAGACGGGCTCGACGGTCGAGGTGCCGGGGAGGGCGTCGAGGAAGTCGCCGAGGGCCAGCACCTTGCCCGCGGGCGCCATGCCGCGACCCGCCTCGACGCCGGCGATGCGGATCGCGTAGGTCGCCGGCGGCAGCTCGACGCTGTCGCGGGTGCGGACGGGCGGGACGACGACGCCGAGCTCCATGGCGACCTTGCGGCGGAGGGCGCGGACCCTGCCGAGCAGGTCGTCGCTGGCGCCGGACACCATGTCGACGAGGTCGGGGGCGAGCTGGATCTCGAGCGCGTGGACGCGCATCTGCTCGAGGAGGTCCTCGGTGGTCTCGGTGGGGGCGACGTTCTGCGTGAGAGCCGCGCGCTCGAGATCCTGCGCCTCCTTCTTCTCCTTGGCCTTGATGCGCTGGCCGATGACGAGGAGGGTGCCGCCGACGACCAGGAAGGGGACGATCGGCATGCCGGGGATGAAGGCCATGCCGATGGCGGCGACGCCGGCGATCATGACGGCGGTGCGCGACTGGGTGAGCTGCTGCGAGGCGGTGGAGCCGAGGTCGGACTCCGCGTTCGAGCGGGTAACAATCATGCCGGTGGAGACGGCCATCAGGAGCGCCGGGATCTGGGTGACGAGGCCGTCGCCGATCGTCAGGATGCCGTACTTGCTGAGCGCGTCGCCGATCGCGAGGCCGCCGGAGACCATGCCGGTCGCGATCCCGCCGATGAGGTTGATGATGATGATCAGGATGCCGGCGATCGCGTCGCCCTTGACGAACTTCGAGGCGCCGTCCATGGCCCCGTAAAAGTCGGCCTCGCCGGCCACCTCGGCGCGGCGCTTCTTGGCGATCTCGTCGGTGATGAGGCCGGCGTTGAGGTCGGCGTCGATGGCCATCTGCTTGCCGGGCATGGCGTCGAGGGTGAAGCGGGCCCCGACCTCGGCGACGCGCTCGGCGCCCTTCGTGACGACGACGAACTGGATGACCACCAGGATCAGGAAGATCACCGCGCCGATGATGACGGAGCCGCCGACGGCCACGTGCCCGAACGCCTGGATGACCTCGCCGGCGAAGCCCTTGCCGAGCACGAGTCGAGTCGACGCCACGTTCAGGCCGAGGCGGAACAGCGTCGCGACCAGCAGCAGCGATGGGAAGACCGAGAAGTCCATCGGCTTCTTCACGAACATCGTCGTGAGCAGGATCACCAGCGCCAGCAGGATGTTGCAGATGATGAGGGTGTCGAGCAGGAACGACGGCACCGGCACGACGAGCAGCAGGACGATGCCGACGACGCCGACGGGGACGGCGAGCTTCGGGAGGTTCTTCACGATGTGGCTCCTACGAGGGTGCTTGCTTCGGACTCGGTGACTTCGGGGGCTTCGGGGACGGCGGCGATGGTGCCGCCGGGCATGGTGTGGACACCGGCCGCGGCCTTCGAGCCGCGCGCCTTCAGCGCCATGACGAAGGTGAGGACGCGGGCGACCGGCGAGTAGAGGTCGACGGGGATCTCGTCGCCGAGCTCGCAGGCGGCGTGGAGGGCCCGGGCCAGGGGGATGTCCTTCACCATCGGGACGCCCTCCTTCTCGGCCTTCTCGCGGATGCCGCGGGCGACCTCGCCGGCGCCCTTCGCGACGACGCGGGGGGCCGAGCGGCCGGGCTCGTACTTGAGGGCGACGGCGACGTGCGTCGGGTTGACCATGACGACGTCCGCGTCGGCGATCTTCGACATCATGCGGCCGCGGCTCATGGCGAGGGCTCGCTGGCGCCGCTGCTGCCGGATCAGGGGGTCGCCGTCGGACGACTTGCTCTCGTCCTTGACCTCCTTCTTCGTCATGCGGGTCTTCTTGCGGTTGCGCCGCATGACGACGAGCACGTCGAGCCCGCCGAGCACGAGACCCGCGGCGACCGCCGCGACCACGAGCGACGACACCCCGCCGGACGCTGCGCTCAGGAGCGACGCCAGCGGCAGGTTCGCGTTCATCAGCACGGCCATCAGGTTCTTGATGACGACCCAGAGCACCAGCGCCACGACGCCCGTCTTCAGCAGCACCTTCGCGCCCTGCCAGAGCGCCTGCGGGCCGAACGTGTTCTTGACGCCGTTCAGCAGGTTGAAGTGCTCGAACTTGGCGATCGACTTCTTGAAGTGGACACCGCCCTGGACGATCGCGACGATCAGGATCGCGACGGCCGTGACCGCGAGGAGCGGCGCGACGATCCCGCCGATCGTCGAGAACCCGTCGATGAGGGCCGAGCGGGCCATCGCGGTCGACGGGGTGGCGATGGCGTCCTTCACGGTGACCATCTGCGTGAGGCCGGCGGCCTTCGCCCGGTCGATCGTGGAGGGCATCATGACGACGGCGGCCGCGACTCCGACCCACGCCGAGAGATCCTGCGACTTCGACAGCTGGCCCTTGCCGTGGACCTCCTTCATGCGCTTCTCGGTCGCCTGCTCGGTCTTCTCACCCGACTCGTCGGCCATCAGCTCACCCCCATCAGGGCCCCGACCGCCTGCTCCGAGAGGGAGGAGACGATCTGCGGCAGGGCCACGAAGACCATGCCGGCGAGGCCGAGCGTGATCATGATCTTGAGCGGGTACCCGAGCTGGAACGCGTTCAGCGCGGGCGCCACGCGGGTCAGGAGGCCGAGGCCGGCGTCGGCGAGGAACAGGACGACGATGAGCGGCCCGGCGATCTGCAGCGTCGCGAGGAACATCTGCGTGACCGCGTGGACCATGAGGGCCGCAGGATGCGACAGGTCGATCCCGACCCCGATCGGGACCGCGTCGAAGGTGCGGGTGATGCCGCCGATGATGAGCTGGTACCCGCCGGAGGTGAACATGAGCACCAGGGCGGTCATCTGGAACAGGCGCGTGAACTGGGCGCCGTTGACCATCGACTGCGGGTCGTACGCCTGGGCGAGCTGGAAGCCGCCGAACAGGTCGATGGCGCTGCCTGCCGACTGGACCGCCGCGAAGACGAGCCAGACCAGGAAGCCGAGGGTCGCGCCGGCGACGAGCTCGAGGACCAGCGAGACGACGAAGTCGCCGGTCGTCTGCGACTGGTAGCCGGGGATGATCCGCGGCGACACCGCGAGCGCGAGGCCGACCGCGAGGAGGGCCTTCACGTTGCCGGGGATGGCCTTGTAGGAGAACGGCGGGGCGATCACGAGGAACGCGGCGATCCGGACGCCGGCCAGCATCACGGCCTCCACGGCCGACATGTCGAAGCGGAAGTCCACGGTCTAGCCACCGCCGAGCAGTGACGGGATCCGGTCGAACATCGTCGTGGTGAACGAGATCATCGTCGAGATCATCCAGTTGCCGCAGACGACGAGCGCGATCGCGACGGCGATCGCCTTGGGCACGAAGGCGAGGGTGGGCTCCTGGATCTGCGTGATCGACTGCAGGAGGGAGATCGCGAACCCGACGACGAGTGCGGTGATGAGCACCGGCGCTGCGAGCTTGCCGGCGACGAGCAGAGCCTGCACGCCGATGTCGAGGACGCCGTTGGTGTTCATGTGTTGTAGCTCTCGATCAGGGCCTTGATGATCAGGCCCCAGCCGTCGACGAGGACGAAGAGCAGGATCTTGAAGGGCAGCGAGATCATGACCGGCGGCAGCATCATCATGCCCATCGACATCAGGGCGGCGGAGACGACGAGGTCGATGACCAGGAACGGGATGAAGATGACGAAGCCGATGATGAAGGCGGCGCGGAGCTCCGAGATCATGAACGCCGGGATCAGCGTCAGCATGGGCGTCGCGTTCATGGTGGCCGGGTTCGCCTTCTTGGCGGCCCGGGTCATCAGCGCGATGTCCTCCTCGCGGGTGTGCGCCAGCATGAAGTGGCGCAGCGGCCCCTCGGCGAGCGTGATCGCGTGCTGGAAGTCGATCTTGCCGGCGAGGTAGGGCTGCAGGGCGAGGTCGTTGATGTGGATCAGGACCGGGCCCATGATGAAGAGGCTGAGGAACAGCGCGAGGCCTGCGATGACCTGGTTCGGCGGGATCGACTGGAGGCTGAGGGCGTTCCGCGTCATGGCGAGGACCACGAAGATCTTCGTGAAGCTCGTCATCATCAGCAGGAGGGCCGGCGCCACGCTGAGGAGCGTGAGGCCGAGGAGGGTGACGACGGCCGACGAGGGCGTGCCGTCCGGGCCGTTGATGTTCACCGAGAGACCGCCGGTGCCGGTGGTGGCGGGCGCCGTCGGGGCGGCGGGGGCGGTCGGGTCGGTGGGAGCGACCGGCGCGGCGTGGGCGCCGTGCGCCTGCAGGAGGACGAAGCCGGCGACGAAGGCGAGCAGCGCGACGACGAAGACGCCGGCACGCAGGATGCGGGCGGTGCGGGAGCGGCGCCGGCGGCGGAGCTCGACCGTGGTCACGAGCTTCGGGGCGGGGGCTGCTCCGAGGCCGAGGATCCGGGCGGCGAAGGAGTGCTCGAAACCGGCGCGGAGGGCCGCCGTGACGGCCGAGGCGCCCGACTGCTTCGACGGTCCGAACAGCACGATTCGCGGCGCGCCGGAGGGAGCCGCGGCCCACGTGGAGCGGCGGCGGGGCTGGTCGGTCATGCGCGCTTCTGGGATCGCATGGCGGCGGCGGCCTGCTTCCAGGTGCTGGCGGAGAGGATCGACCCGGCGAGCGGCGCGGCCTGGGCCGGCGCCTGCGGGGTCGCTGCGGCAGCGCGGGCGGCGCGGCGCGGGCTGTCGACGAGGGCGGCGGGGGTCGCGACCGGGACGACCGCGGCGGGCTGTGCGGCGAGCGTCTGCGCGAACGCCGCCGCCGCGGGGGCGGAGGCGGCCGGCGCGATCGGGGTGACGACCGCATCCTGCGGGGCCTCCCCCGAGCCGAGGACCGAGACGCTCTGCTCGGTCACGCCCAGGACGTAGCGGACACCCTCGACGTCGACGACGGCGACCGACGCCTTGCCCGAGATGCCCTGGCGGGCGACCACGGTGACGTGCTTGGCCTGGCGGGTCACGCGGCCGGTCTTCGCGACCCTGCGCTGGATGAACCAGAGCAGCCCCAGCACGGCGGCGAGGGAGACCACGACCCGGAGGCCGACGAAGAGGGTGTCCACGGTCAGTTCTGTCCGTCCGCGATGTCGAGGATCTGGGTGATGCGGACCGCGTAGTCCTGGTCGACGACGACGACCTCGCCGTGAGCGATGAGGCGGCCGTTCAGGAGGACGTCGGCGGGGGCACCGGCGGAGCGGTCGAGCTCGATGACGGCGCCGGGCTCGAGCGAGAGGACGTCGCGGACGCTCATTCGGGTCCGGCCGATCTCGACCGTGAGGGCCATCTCGACGTTGTTGATGCGGCCGAGCTTGTCGGCGACGGAGCCCTGGAGGCTCGGGTTGGCGGTGCCGATCACGCCGTTCTCGCGGATCCGGACGACGAACCAGCCGGCCGGGCGACCGGCGTCGACGAGCTCGAAGACGACGCTGTCGGGGTCGGACGCCAGCTCGGCGGCGCCGCCCGAGTGCACGTCGCCGAGGACCCCGACGCCGAGCGCCTGACCGGCCGCCTCGAGGGCGGGGCGCAGCAGGTCGGTGTGCTGGAGGCCTGCCTCGGCCGCGCCGGGGAGGTCGGTGACGACGACCGCGAAGTCGCCCGACACGTCGCCGACGAACGACGTCGTGACGGCGCCGCCCACGAGCTCGGCGGGGATCCCGGAACCGAGCTGGGTGACCAGCGGGACGCTCGAGGGCAGCTGCGCGGCGAGCGCCTTGGCGGCCGCGGCGTGCAGGGCGGTGACGGTGGTGGTCATGCGAGTCTCTCTTCGGTGGTGACGATGATCCCGGCGAGCCGCGAGCCGTTCGCGCCGACCGCGGCGCGGCCGACCGTCTGGCCGTCGACGGTGACGTCGAGGGGGCGGTGCTCGGGGTGCGGGAGGGCGAGGAGGTCGCCGACGCGGAGGTCGAGGACCCGGCTCGGCCGCACCTGCGCGGGGATGAACTGGAGCGCGACCTCGACCGGGACGGCGGCCAGCTGGCTGTCGATGAGCTCGCGGGCGTTGGCCGTGGTGGAGGTCGGGTTCGTCTCGCCGAGCTGCGGGAGCAGGACCTCGGCCGGGATCGCCAGGGTGGCCGGGGCCGCCGACTCGCCGACTCGGATCTCGAACGAGGCGACGATCATGAGGTCGCTCTTCGCGGCCGCCTGAGCGAACTGCGAGTTGTACTGGAAGCCGCCGACCGAGATCTGGGCGACCAGGAGCGATCCGAGCGAGTAGCGGAGGTCCTCGAGGGCGTCGTCCATCAGGCGGCGGACGAGCGCCTGCTCGATGGGGGTGAACTTGCGCTCGGGGAGGTCGGAGGTCGCCGTGGCGCCGCCGCCCAGCATGTGGGTCACCCAGCCGAGGGCCGCGACGGAGGGGAACTGGATGACGGCCTTCGCGGTCGCGCCCTCGAGGGGGCAGAGGACCATGGCCGTCGTGGCGGGGAGCGAGGCCGCGAACTCGTCGTAGGTGGTCATGACGACCTGCTCGCAGGTCACCTGCGAGAGCACGCGCACCTTCGCGGTGAGCTGCGTGCCCCACTGGCGGGCGAAGGTCTCGAACGCCAGCTCGAGCACGCGCGAGTGCTCGCGGGCGAGCGTCGTCGGACGCAGGAAGTCGTACACCTCGACCGAGCGGGCAGGACGCTGCTGGGCAGCACTCTGAACGCTCGGGGCGGTCTGGTCGAGGAGGGTCACGAGAACCCCTATCGGCAGACCGCTCCCTCGCGTTAGAGGAATGTCTCGATCAGGCAGCTACTTCTTCGCGGCGGCCTCCGCAGCGGCGATCTTCGGCAGGAGGGCGTTGACCTCGTCGGTCTGGTTCGACAGGACCACGATGTCGACTCTCCGGTTCTTCGCGAGGTCGGCGTCGGTCGTGCCGGTGGCGAGCGGCCTCGACGAGCCGTAGCCCACCGACTGGATGTGCGCCGGCGGCATCCCCCCGCGCTCCACGAGATCGCGGAGGACCCCGGTCGCCCGGGCGCTCGACAGCTCCCAGTTCGTCGCGAACGGGTAGGTCGAGTCGCGGGAGTCGGCGTGGCCCTCGACCGACACGTCGTGCCCCGAGCCCTTCAGCACGGGAGCGATCGCGTCCATGACCTGCTTCGCCATCGTCGACAGGTCGGCGGAGTTCGAGCCGAAGAACGTCTCCGACCCGACCAGCCGCACGGTGAGGCCTCGGGAGTCGATCGTGAACGTGACGTCCTGAGTGAGGCCCTTCGCGCCGAGGTTCTTCGAGATCGCGTTCTGAATGGCGGCGAGGTCGTCGACCTCCTTGGTGGCGAGCTTCGTGTTGGCGGCGACCTGCGCCGGGGTCTGAGCGGCCGCAGCAGCCGCGGTCGTGGTGGCCGTCCCGGATCCTGCGGCGTCGCTGTTCGTCGCCTTCTCGCCGCTCGACGCGGTCGCCGTCTTGGCGTCGGTCTTCGAGGCGGAGTAGCCGGAGCCGTCCTTCGTGACCTGGTCGGCCTTGACGACCGTGCCCGAGGCGGTGTCGACCTTCTTCGTCTCGGTCTGGCCGAAGCCGGTCGCGAGCGACTCCTTGAGGGCGGCGAACTTGTTGGCGTCGACGCTCGACATGGCGAACAGGACGATGAACATGCACATGAGGACGGTGATCATGTCCATGTACGACGCCATCCAGCGCTCGTCCGGGTGGTCGTCGCCGTGGTCCTCGGCGCCGTGCCCCTTGCGCGACTTCCGCGAGGCGCTCATGCCGCCACGTCCTCCGAGACCTTCTTCGACTTCACGAGCTTGCCCTCGGCGGGCAGCTGCGACTTCGGCACCATCGCGCGGAGGCGCTCGCCGAGGAGCCTCGGCTGCGTGCCCTCCTGCACGGCGAGCACGCCCTCCATGATCAGGGTCATCCGCGCGATCTCGAGCTCCATGACGCGCTTGATGCGTCCGCCGAGCGGGAGCCAGATGAGGTTCGCGGTGAGGAGGCCCCAGAGCGTCGCCACGAAGGCGCTCGCGATCAGCGGGCCGAGCTTGTCGGGGGTCGAGAGGTTCTCGAGCACGTGGGTGAGCGACACGACGGTGCCGATGATGCCGACGGTCGGGGCGTAGCCGCCGAGCGACATGAAGAACTTGGCGGAGGTCCGGAGCGTCGAGGTGCGCGACTGGATCTCCTCCTCGAGGAGCTCGCGGAGCTCGTCGCCGTCCGTGCCGTCGGCGACGCTCTGCAGCGCCCCCTTGAGGAACGGGTCGTCGACCCCCTCGGCCTCCTGCTCCAGAGCGAGGAGACCGTCCGAGCGCGCCTTCTCGGCGATGCTGACGAGGCTGTCGATCGAGGCCACCGGATTGGACTTCTTCGCCAGGATCGCGCCCGGGATCGACTTGAAGGAGTTGATCGTGTCGGACAGGGTGCCGCTGGCGAGGCCGACGCCGATGGTCGTCCCGAAGACGAGCATCATGGGGGCCGGCAGGATGATGGAGACGATGCCGACGTGCTCCATCGTCATCATCCCGAAGAGGGCGCCGAAGGCGAGGACGAGGCCGATTATGGTCGCGGGATCCACGTCACACCCCCTTCGAGAACGGGAGCGGCTCGGGGGCCGGGACGAGCTCGAGGGTGCGGGCGCTGCTTCGGGATGCCGGCTGGTTCTGGCCGGTCGACGCCGGCTCGTCGTACGCGAGCGACACGATCCTGGAGCGGTACCTGGCCACCAGGTCGATGACCTCGGCCATCGTCTCCGTGACGATGTACTTCGCTCCGTCCACCATCACGAGGGTGGTGTCGGGGTTCTCGTGGATTCGCTCGATCAAGTCGGGATTGATCGCGAACTGACTGTCATTGAGTCGTGTGACGACGATCATCGGCCCGTCCTAGGTCTGTGATTCTCGCGGTCCATCCGTGTTCCGCGGAGCGCGCATCCTGCGCTGCTCACTGACAACTATCGGCAGGGGTGCCCCCGGCGTTAGGCGCGTCGTGCTCGGATTGTCTGCCGGAAGGTCGTCGTGACACGCAGAACGGCCCGAGCCACGCGTCGTGCTGCGTGACTCGGGCCGGAACCGGTGACCCGGGCGCGCGTCAGAAGACGCTGTAGCCGCCGTCGATCGTGAGGACCGAGCCGGTCATGAAGCTGGACGCGTCGCTGGCCAGGAACACCATCGCCGGGCCCAGCTCGTCGGGCTCGCCCGCGCGCTCCTGCGGGGTGTCCTCGATCCAGTGACGGTGGAAGCGGGGGTCGTCGACCGGCGCCATGTCGGTGTGCATGTAGCCCGGGGCGATGGCGTTGACGCGCACCCCGAGCGGCGCCCACTCGGCGGCGAGGCTGCGGGTCAGGTGCTGGACGGCGGCCTTCGACGCGTTGTACGCCGGCTGCCACTGCGGGCGGTTGACGATCGACGCCGACATGGAGCCGACATTGACGATCGCGCCGGCTCCGCGCTCGATCATGTGGCGGCCGAAGACCTGGCTCGCCATCCAGAGGCCGTCGACGTTGACGCTCATGACCTCGCGCCACTCGTCGTCGGTGACCTCGAGCGCCGGCTTGTGGATGCAGGCGCCGGCGTTGTTGACCAGGACGTCAGCCCGACCGAACCGGGCGACCGTCTCGTCGAGGAGGCGCTCGATGTCGTCACGCCGCGTGACGTCGGCGAGGACCGTCAGGACGCCGACGCCGAGATCCTGCAGCTCCGCCTCGACCTCGGCGGCGGCCGACGCGTCGCGACCGACGATCACCACGTTCGCCCCCGCCTCAGCGAGCGCCCTCGCGAAGGCGCGGCCGAGACCGCGGGTCGAGCCGGTGACGACGGCTGTGCGCCCCGTCATCGAGAATCTGTCGAGCACTGCCATTGCGACTCCGTCCGTTGCCGCGCTCGGCGTCGAGCGCGCGCCTCTCGAGTATGGCCCGCGGTGTCACCCGAAGGCGTAGCCGACACATCTGCTCAGAGCACCGCCGGTGATCCCCGCGTACAGCGCGACGCAGGGCAGGCAGAGGACGGCCGTGGCGCATGCGGCGGAGCACGAGACTCCCACCACCAGCAGCACGGCCCAGGCGATGCCGTTCTCGTTCAGGCACTTCTTGAGCCTGTCCATGCTGAATCCCCTGGCGCTCGCGGCCGCGTCGGGGTCGGAGCCGGGCTTTGTGAGGACGACGTCACGGGTAAGGCGTCCATCGGTCCAGGAGCGGTAGACCGCGTGCTCGTCGTCGATCAGCGAGGCCGCATTCTCGACGACGTCCACAGTCTCGTCGGTCGCGACGAAGGTGAGGTTCGACACCTGTGGCAGATCCCTCCCGAGCAGGGGGACGCTGACGATGCGTACGGATCCGGCCTGGAACGCGCGAGCGTTCGCGTAGTCGGCCTCCAAACCGCTTCGGGGTCGAGTCTCGGTCTGCCGCGCCCGACCGACGAGGTCTCGTGCTTCGTCGCCGGTGATCGGGGTGAGATCGGCCTGAGCCTGCGCGAAATCGATCAGTCGTGTCGGCGACACGTCGACGCGCGCGGCCGGGACGACGGCAGGAGCGGGACCCGCAGCGACAGGATCTGCATGGGCACTGGGAGCCTGGACGACGAGGGAGCCGACCAGGCCGCCCACGACGAGGCACGCGACGATCACGAGCCCGCGGAGACGTCTCGGCCTCGAGCCAGACCTCTGACGGGCCCTCGACGAGGGGAGGCGCATCGCGAGGCCCACCGCGCCTGCTGAGACGGCGAGCGCTGAAGCCCATAGCGCAGGCGCTGCATTTGCGAGGACGGGTGTGAATGATGCGCTGATCAGCGCTGTCGACAGCAGGATGAGGGCCGCCGTGCGGTTGTGGACCGTGCCCATGAGAACTCCTTCGTTCGTGTACTCACATTCGACATGTGCATTTCACGAGCGTAACACCGGGACCTTCATCACGACACCGACGCAGGCGGGCCGAGGCCCGCGACACGCAGAACGGCCCGAGACACGCAGTGGAACACGTGTCTCGGGCCGGAATGCGCGGCGCGGGGGCTAGCGCTTGAGGTTGGTGAGCTCCTGCAGCACCTCGTCGGAGGTGGTGATGATGCGGGCATTCGCCTGGAAGCCGCGCTGGGCGACGATCAGGTTGGTGAACTCCTGCGAGAGGTCGACGTTCGACATCTCGAGGGTGCCGCCGGCGAGCGCACCGCGGCCGGGCTGGCCGGGGGCGCCGAGGGCGATGGCGCCCGAGTTGGCGGTCGCGACGTAGCCGGAGTTGCCGACCTTCTCGAGACCCGCCGGGTTGGTGAACGTGGCGAGGGCCACCTGACCGAGCGCCTGCGACTCGCCGTTCGAGAACGAGCCGATGAGGGTGCCGTCGGCGGAGATCGTGTAGCCGTTCAGGGTCCCGGCCTGGCGTCCGTCGACGTCGGAGATCGCCGCCGTCGACAGGCTCGCGTACCCGGTCACCGACGAGAGGTCGGCCGTGATGCCGCCCATGCTGATCGAGGAGGCACCGGTCTGCTTGCCGTTCGTGAAGGCGAGGGCCGCGGTGCCGGTGTTGCCCTGGCCGTCGTCGCCGGCCACGCTCCATCCTGC
Organism: Frondihabitans peucedani; assembly: GCF_039537585.1. Taxonomy (NCBI): domain Bacteria; kingdom Bacillati; phylum Actinomycetota; class Actinomycetes; order Micrococcales; family Microbacteriaceae; genus Frondihabitans; species Frondihabitans peucedani. The sequence continues at coordinate 2,111,463 of NZ_BAABAU010000001.1, read as the reverse complement.
GGCCGTCTTCGTGAAGTCGAGGGTGAGCGTGTGCTTCGTGCCCTGCTTGTCGTAGACGTCGACGTCGCGGGTGATCTTCGTGCCGGTCGCCGAGTCGGAGGGCAGGTTGCCGCCGACCGACGCCTTCGTCGTGGCCTCGGCGGGCGAGGTCGCACCGACGGGGAGGGTGACGTCCGAGAGGCCGCCGTTGGTGTTGACCACACCGTCGGTGGCCGGGTAGCCCTGGACGATCTTGCCGTCGGTGGTGGTGAGGCGGCCCTGGCTGTCGAAGTCGAAGGCTCCGGCGCGGGTGTAGACGCTCTCGTTGCCGTTCTTGGTGACGAAGAAGCCGTCGCCCGAGATCATCAGGTCGGTCGCCTTGCCGGTGGCCTGCGCCGAGCCCTGCGCGAAGTTCGTGGTGATGCCCGCGACCTGCACGCCGAGGCCGACCTGCGCGGGGTTCGTGCCGCCGAGGCCCTCCTGCGGTCCGCCGGCGCCCTTGGTGATCTGCGACAGGGTGTCCTGGAACACGGTGGCCGAGCCCTTGAAGCCGACGGTGTTGACGTTGGCGATGTTGTTGCCGGTCACGTCGAGCATGGTCTGGTGGGCGCGGAGGCCGGCGATGCCGGAGTAGAGCGAACGGAGCATTGTTCTCTTCTTTCGGATGGGAGGGTCTGTGCGCGTGGGGAGATCAGGAGGCCGGGGTGGCCGGGGTGGTGGGGGCCGGAGCCGGAGCCGGAGCCGGGGTCGTGGCGGCCGGCGGGGTGGTCGCCGGCGTGGTCGCCGGGGTGGTCGCGCCGCTCGCGGGGTCGATGACGCCCGAGATCGAGTCGAGCGGCACCTCCTTGCCGCCGATGGTGACCGTGGGCACCGATCCTGCGAACGAGACGGCGCTCGCCGTGCCCTTCACGTCGGTGCCGGTGGCGGCGTCGGTGTACGAGACCTGCTTGCCGACGAGGTTCGCGGCCGAGATGCGCATCTGCAGCGAGAAGTTCTCGTTGCCGGTGGTGGTGTTGTTGGTGATCTGCTCCATCATCGCCAGCTGCGTCGTCTGGCCGATCATGGCGTTGGTGTCCATCGGCGACGAGGGGTCCTGGTTCTGGAGCTGCTTCACGAGGAGCTGCATGAACATGTCGCTGTCCATCTCCTGCTTCGGAGCCCGGGTCGCGGTGCTGGTCTGCGGGACGGACGTGGAGACCGTGCCGGTGATGCCGTCGAGTGCCATGGGATGAGTCCTTTCAGGCCATCACGTCGATGGAGGTGGAGCCGGCGAGCACGCGGGATGCGGCTGCCGGGGAGTCGTCGAGCCCCGCGGCGCGATCGGAGTCGGACGCGGCGCGGGCGAGGCCCTGCGGGGTCGCCGGGCCCTGATTCTGCTGACCCGCGCCGAGCTGGTTCTGCTGCGCCCCCTGACCCTGGCCGTTGCCAGCCGAGGGCTGGTTCTGGCTGGAGAGGTCGACGCTCGTCGAGACGCCGGCCGACTGGAGGTCGCGGCGAAGATCCGGCAGGATCCCGCGCACGGCCTCGCGCCCCGCGTCTGACTGGGCGTAGAGCTCGACGCGCATGGGCCCGGCTCCGACGTGAGCACGGACGGTGACCGGCCCCAGGGCGTCGGGCGTGACCTGGACGGTGACCGTGTGCTCCCCGTGGCCCGCGGCGGCGAGCGTGAAGAGGGGGCGGGCGAGCTGCGTCTGCAGCGGCTGCGGCTGGGCGGCGGCCTGCGGGGCCGTCGTTGCGGCGGTCGCGGCGGCCGGGGCCGTGGGCGCCGCAGGGGCGACGGACTGCGTGGCCGCGGCGAACGCGGTGGCGGAGTCGGCGGCGGGCTGACCGGCGGCGGCGGCCGTGGTCGAGGGTGTGGCGGTGGCAGCGGTGCCTGCGCCGGTGCCGGTGCCACCGGTCGAGCCGCCGGCGTCGCCGGTGTTCGAGGCGCCGGCGACAGCAGCCGGAGCCCCGGCGACGGCCGGCTGGGCGGTGGCGGCGGTCGAGGCGCCGGCCGGGGCGGCGGACAACGCGGGCACGACGATCGGGGCGGCGGTGGTCGCGGCCGTCGCGGTGGCAGGCGTCGACGCCGCGGAGGTGGCGGCGGCGGTCGCTCCGGTCGTCGCGGCAGCCGCCGTCGACGGCACGGCCGCGGAGGCCGGCGCGGGGTTCGCAGCGGCGGGCGTCGACTTCTCAGGACCCGGGACACCGGACGCCGGGAGCGACGGCGCCGCAGCGGGGCGGGCGGTGCCTGCATCCTGAATTGCCGACGGGGCGGTGGCGGCGCTCGGGGTGGCGACCGATGCAGGGGTGGTCATGGCGGCGGTGCGCGGGGTCGCGGCCGGGGTGGCGGCTGCGGCGCCGGTGGCGAGCGCCCCGGCGAGAGGGGCCGGCGTCGACAATTCAGGATCGAGGCCGCGGGCAGCGCCGGAGAGTGCGGGAGTCGGTGCCGCGAGGATGCTTGCATCCTGAGTTGTCGACGCGGCGGCTGTCGGGACAGCGGCGGGAACGCCGGCCGGAGCGGCGACGACCGAGGCGGCGGCGGTCGCGGCAGCAGCAGCGTCCGCGGTGGCCGGAGTCGCGGGAACGGCGGCGGCAGCTGCAGCACCGGCGAGGAGGCCGGCGAGCCCGAGGGCGGCCGACCCGGGAAGCGCGGCGACGGCCCCGGCGGCAGCCGGAGCAGGAGGCGCGGAGGCGTCAGCGACAGCGGACGCGTCGTCGGACGCAGACGCGGACGCGGCGCCGTGCCGGTGCTCGCGGCGACCCGCACGCGACGAGTCGTCGGGACGCGACTCGGAGCCCTGGGCCTCCTGTTCGCGGCGGTCCGTCGCGGTGGCGGCCGGAGCATCCTGCGCTCCCTGCATCGCCTGGTCGAACGACGCGGACGAGGCCGACGACGCGGACGAGGGCGACGACGCCGACCCGCCGGCCGCCGCAGCGGGCCGCGCCGGGCGCGCCGGTGCGAGGTCGACGACGGATGTGCCGCGGGACGGGACGGCGCTCACGCGGCGACTCCCCTCGAGGCCATCAGCTGCTGGAGGGCGGCGGTGACGAGGTCGGACTGCGAGGCGGACGAGGGCGACGACAGCGACGAGGCACCGGAGAGCGAGGCCAGCGAGGTGGTCGCGGTCGCGGTCGCCGGGACGATGCGGCGGATCTCGCCGATGTCGCTGTCCTTCAGGTAGTTGTCGATGATCCTGACGTCCTTTCCGGGGCGAGGAGCGTGCAGGATCTTGCCGTCGCCGAGGTAGATGACGATGTGGCCCTCGCTCTTGGTCGTGATGATGTCGCCGGGCTGGGCGTGGGCGAGGTCGGGCACCTTGACGCCCATGTTCGCCTGGTCGGGGACGACGCGGGGCATCGTGATGCCGAGGTCTTTGAAGACGGTCTGGACGAGGCCCGAGCAGTCCATGCCGCTCCGGGTGGTGCCGCCGAAGACGTAGGGCACGCCGAGGTACTTCTTGGCGTCGGCGACGACGTCGGCACCGGTGACGCCGTTGTTCACGAGGCCGCCCGTCGGCGAGGCCGGTGTCGCGGTGGTCCCCGCGGTGGAGTCGAGGGCGTCGGTCGCCGCGGTCGCGGTGCCGGTCGGCACGGTCGACGCAGGATCGACACCGGCTGCGGCGAGCGCGGACGCGAACGTCGACGCGGAGTCGGCCCCGTCGGCGGAGGTGCTCGACGCGGTCGCGCTGTCGGCCAGCGATCCGCTCTGGATCTGGGCGATGGTGCTCTGGATCTCGGAGATCCGGCTGAGGACGTCGGTGACGCTCATGACTGCTCCCCCTGGAGGTCGTCTCGGGTGTGCGCGACGGAGGCGATCTCGTCGAGCGCGATCTGCTCGTCGCGGAGGTCGGCGGCCGCAGCGGCGACGGCGTGACGGGCCTCGAGCTTCTCGAGGGCGATGGACCGGGCGCGGGCTGCGTTGTACTGCTGCTGCGCGGCGTCGGCGACCACGCGGCGCTCGGCGGCGACGGCGTCGAGCTCGGCGAGCATGCCGCGGGTCGAGGCGCGGGCGGCCGCGACGGCGTTGAGGGTGGCGGCGTCGGTGACGACGTCCTTGTCTCCGACGGCGTCGGCGAGGGTCCGCTCGGTGCGGGCCCGGCGCTCGGCGACGTCGCGGATGCCGCGGTTGGCGTCGGACAGCTCGGCCATGGCCTTCTGCTGCTGCGCGTGGCGGACCCGCATGAGCCCGGCCAGCGAGAACGGCTTCATCGCCATCAGGCACCGCCCCCGAGGAGGGCGCCGAGGGCGCGGAGGCGGCCCCAGGCCTGGTCGGCGGGGGTCTGGTCGTCCATGCGCTGCTGGAGGAACGCGTCGATCTCGCCCTGGTGGGCGACGGCGGCGTCGACGAGCGGGTTGGTGCCCGGCTGGTAGGCCCCGACGTCGATGAGGTCCTGGGCCTGCTTGCGGGCGGCCATCACGGTGCGCAGGAGGCGCGCGTCGGCCGACTGCTCCCGCGAGATGACCTTCGACGCGACGCGCGAGATGGAGCCGAGCACGTCGATCGACGGGAAGTGCCCGGTGACGGCGAGCTTCCGGTCGAGGACGATGTGGCCGTCCAGGATCGACCGCGCCGCGTCGGCGATCGGCTCGTTGTGGTCGTCGCCGTCCACGAGGACCGTGTAGAGGCCCGTGACGGAGCCGGTGGTGTCGGTGCCGGCGCGCTCCAGGAGGGTCGCGAGGGTCGAGAAGGTCGACGGCGGATAGCCGCGGGTGGCCGGGGGCTCGCCGACGGAGAGGCCGATCTCGCGCTGGGCCATGGCCACGCGGGTGAGCGAGTCCATCATCAGGACCACGTCGGCGCCGCGGTCGCGGAACGACTCGGCGATGCGGGTCGCGACGAACGCGGCGCGGAGGCGCATGAGGGCGGGCTCGTCGGAGGTGGACACGACGACGATCGAGCGGGCGAGTCCCTCGGGGCCGAGGTCGTCCTCGAGGAACTCCCGCACCTCGCGGCCGCGCTCGCCGACGAGGGCGACGACGCTGACCTCGGCGTCGGTGCCGCGGGCGATCATCGACAGGAGCGACGACTTGCCGACGCCCGATCCTGCGAAGAGGCCGAGGCGCTGGCCGCGACCCGCGGTGGTCAGGGTGTCGAGGGCGCGGACGCCCAGCTGCAGGGGCGTGTCGATACGGGCACGTCCCATGGCCGACGGGGTCGGGTGGTCGAGGGGCACGAGCTCGTCGAACGAGAGGGGCCCCTTCCCGTCGATCGGACGCCCGAGGCCGTCGATGACGCGGCCGAAGAGCCCGCGGCCGGTGGGGACCAGGATCGGGCGGCCGGTGGGACGCACCGCCATGCCCGACCGCACCCCCGTCATCGCTCCCAGGGGCATGCAGCGGACGCCGTCGGCCGTTGTGGCGACGACCTCGGCCAGGCGGCGGGTGACCTCGCCCGAGGCGGACACGTCGGGTGCGCCGATCTCGACGAGCTCGCCGATGGCGGAGTCGAGGCCGGTGACCGTGAGTCCGAGGCCGACGACGCTCGAGACGACGCCGACGCGCTGCGGGCGGGCGGCGCGGACGGCGCTGGCGAACCGGGGCTGGTCGATGGTGAGGCTCACGCGCCACCCCCGAGGAGTTCGACGCGGGCGCGCTCGAGAGCGGTGCCGAGGGCGGCGTCGATGAAGCCGGCGGCCAGGTCGGCCTCCGCGCCGCCGCGAGCGACACCCGGGTCGGCGACGATCGCCACGCCGAGCTCGTCGGCGGCGTCGGCGGGCAGGACCTCGACGTCGACCGGGTTGAGCCGGACGCTCACGACCTCGGCGGGGTCGACGACGGTCAGGGCGCGGCCGAGTGCGGCGACGACCGTCGAGGCCGGGTTGGTGCGGACCTCGTAGTCCAGGATCGCCTCGGCGAGGCTGAGCGCGGCGGCGACCAGCGTCTCCTGCGCCTCGGTGCGGAGCGCGAGCTGGCGGGCGTCGATCGACGCCGCGGCGGCCTGCAGCACCGAGACGGCGCGGTCGGTCCGGGCGGCGTGGTGGGCGAGGACGGCCTCGTGGTCGGCGAGGAGCGACGCGCGGAGGGCGGCCGTCTCGGCGGCGGCAGCGCGGAGCCCGGCGGCGTAGCCGGCAGCGTGCCCGCGGGCTGCGGCCTCGTCCTCCCGGACGGCGGTAGCAGGATCGCGGAGCACCGGGAACGCCACGCGGGCGAAGGCGGGGGCCAGGGTCTGCGGGGCCAGGGTCTGCTCACTCAACGAGGGCCTCCTCGTCGCCGCGCTGGACGGTGATCGCACCCTCGGCCTCGAGCTCGCGGATGGCGCGGACGACGGAGGCGCGAGCCTCCTCGACCTGCGACATCCGGACCGGGCCGGCGGCGCGGATCTCGTCGTCGAGCAGCTCGCGGTTGCGCTCCGAGACGTTGGCGCGGATGACCTCGGTCACGGCCTCCGGCGCGCCCTTCATCGCGATCGCGAGGACGGCCGCGTCGATGCCGCGCAGCACCTGCTGGATGTCGCGGGCGTCGAGCTTGACGATGTCGACGAAGGTCAGCATGCGCGAGCGCACCTCTTCGGCGAGCGCCGGGTCGCGCGCTTCGAGACCCTCGAGCAGGATGCGCTCGGTCGCGGCGTCCGACCGGTTGATGATGTCGACGAGCGGCTGGATCCCGCCCACGGCCTCGACCTGCTCGCGCGGGGCCACGACGGCTCCGGCGCGGACCTTCAGCGTCTGCGCGACGATGCCGACGGCTTCGGGGGTGGCGGTGCCCATGGTGGCGATGGCCTGCGCGACGTCGGTGCGGAGCCCGACGTCGAGCCCGGTGAGGACGGCGGAGGCCTGGTCGGCCTTGAGGTGCGCCAGGACCAGCGCGATGGTCTGCGGCAGCTCGCCGTCGAGGAGGGTGAGCAGCTGCCCGGAGTCGGCGGCGTCGAGGAACTCGAACGACTTGCCGGCCATCGTCGAGGCGAGGCGCTCCATGACGCCGGCGGCACGCTCGGAGCCGAACGACGCCTCGAGGAGGCCGACGGCGAAGTCGCGGCCGCCGCGGCGGGTGACGCGCCCCTTGGTGGTGAGGTCGTGGAACTCCGAGACGGCGGTGTCGGCGACGGACGCCTCGACGCGGCGCATCTTGACGAGCTCGGCCGTGATCTCGTCGGCCTCCTGGTCGCTGAACTTCTGCATGACCGCGGCGGCGCGGGTCTGATCCATCTGCATCAGGATCACGGCGACCTTCTGCGCGCCGCTCAGCTCGGCCGTCGACGCGGCGGGGCTCATACGCTCTGCCTGTCGTCGAGGAGGCCGCGGAGGAGCTCGGCCGTGCGGTCGGGGTCGGTGCCGGCGAGGGCGTCGATCTCGGCTCGCTTCCGCTCGAGGGTCGCACCCTCGCCGTCGAGCGACGGGAGCTGGACGGTGGGTGCGGTGACCGGCTGGGAGGACTCGAGCAGGCGGCGCGCCTCGACGTCGTCGAGGGCGAGCGGCTTGGTGACCGGGTCGCCGGGCCAGGTGGCGGGGACGGCCGAGATCTCGCCGAGGTCGATGTTCTCGCGCTGCTGGCGGCGCCCGCGGCGGGTCGCCAGGAAGAGGGCGAGGATCAGCGGGATGCCGATGGCGGCGGCGATGAGGCCGGTGCGGACCGTCTGCCACATGCTGTCGCTCGCGGCCTGGGCGTTCGCGGCCTTGAGGGCGGCGGCGGCGGCCTTGGCCCCGGAGTTGTCGAACGAGACCGACTGGACGCTGACCTGGTCGCCGCGGGAGGTGTCGACGCCGGCGGCCTTCGACACGAGGTCGGAGATGCTCGACATGTTCAGGCCGGCGGCGATCTTGCTGTCGATGGCGACGGAGACGGTCTGCTTGGTGAGCCCGCCGGCGGGGATGGAGGTCGACTCGGTGGTCTTGTCGACGGAGTTGTTCTTCGTCGAGGACTCGTTGACGTAGCCGCCGCTCCCGGACGCGCCGGTGCCGGAGGAGGCGGCACCGCTCGGGACCGCGATGTTGTCGGGGCCTAGGACGCCGGTGGTGCCAGTCCCGGATGCTCCCGCGCCGTTGCCGCCGTACGACTCCTTGGTGCTCGACTCGGAGAGCGGCTGCGCTCCCCCGGTCGGGGTCGAGAACGACTCGGTCGTCTTCGTGCCCGAGTTCGGGTTCATGTCGGCTGCCACCACGACGGTGGAGTTGCCGACGCCCACGACCTTGTCGAGCATGGCCTGCACGGCGGCCTGCGTCTGCGTCTGGTACTCCCCGGCCTGCTGCGAGGCGCTGCCGGTGGCTCCGGTGCCGACGGCCGACAGGACGTCGCCCTTCGAGTCGACGACCGACACGTCGGTGGCCTTCATGCCCTCGACCGCGGCGGAGGTGAGGTGGACGATCGCCTGCACCTGCTCCGTGGTGAGCGTGACGCCCGACTTGGTCGCGATGAACACCGACGCCGTCGGGTCCTTCTTCTGGTCGGCGAACACGGTCTCCTGCGGGATCGCGAGCTGGACGCTGGCGGTCTCGACGCCGTCGAGGGCGCCGATGGTCTTCGCCAGCTCGCCTTCGATGGCGCGCTTGTAGGTGACGTTCTGCTGGAACTCCGAGGCGGTGACGCCCATGGTGTCGAGGAGCGCGTAGCCGCCCGAGTTGTCGGCGGGGAGGCCGGCCGAGGCCGCCTTGAGGCGCTCGGCGTACACCTGCGACTGCGGGACCAGGATCGTGGAGCCGCCGTCGGTCAGCTGGTACGGCACGTTGTCGGTCTGCAGCTGCGTGACGACGCTCGAGGCGTCGGTCGCGGCGAGCCCGGTGAAGAGGGGCGTGTAGGCCGGCTTGGTGAGCCAGGACGTGAGGGCGACCGTCCCGAGGACGAGCACCGCGACCGCGAGCAGCGCCAGCGTCTTCTGGGCGAGCGAGAACGAGTTGATCCGGGCACCGAGCCCGGTGAGCATGTTTCGGAGCGCGGGGGGCATCAGGCCTGCATCCTCATGATCTCGTTGAACGCGTCGACGCCCTTGTTGCGGACGGCGGCGACGAGCTCGAGGGTGACCTGGGCGCGGGTGGCCGCGATGGTGGCGGTGTGCACGTCGTCGACGCTGCCTGTGACGGCCTTGACGGCGAGATCCTGCGACTGGCCTTGGAGGGCCTGGAGGCCGTCGATGACGTTGCCGAACGACGAGGCGCCGGTCGTGGGGGTCGCGTCCATGCCGTTGACGGCGGAGGCGTCGGTCGTCTCGCCGACGGTGGACGGCGACATGGTCGACGACACGGGGAAGGTCCCGTTGACGGGGTAGATGGCCATCAGTTGCGTCCGATCTCGAGTGCTGCCTCGTAGGAGGTCTTGGCGCGGTCGACGACCGCTGCGTTCGCCTGGTATCCGCGCTGGGCCATGATCAGGTCGGCCATCTGCGTGCCGAGGTCGATGTCGGGCATGCGCACGTAGCCGTTCTTGTCGGCCTGGGGGTCGGTGGGGTCGTAGGTCACACGGCCGGCCGCGCTGCCGAAGGCCGCGCCCTTGACGTAGACGCCGGAGACGCCCTCGCCCTCCTGCACCTCGACGTAGCGGGCCTGGAACGCCGCGCCCGACATCGGCTTGACCGTGTTGACGTTGGCGATGTTGTCGGAGATGGCGTCGAGCCACTTGCGGTGCACGGTGAGGCCGGTGCCGGCGATCCCGATCGCGTCGAACATGCCCATGGTCAGCCGTCCTTCAGTGCGGCGCGGATGCTCGTCAGTACCTGGTTCTCGGCCTGCGTCGCGAACTGGTACTGCAGCACGGTCGTCGTGTTGCTGAGGGTCTCGGTGTCGAGGTTGACGTTGTTGCCGTCCTCGCGGGTGGGCTCGAGGGAGCGCGACATCGTCGCGGTCGTGGCGCCGTTCCCCTGCTGGACGCTCTTCGCCAGGGCGTCCTCGAAGGACACGCGCTCGGCGGTGTAACCGGGGGTGTTGATGTTGGCGATGTTGTTGGCGATCGCCTTCTGTCGCATCGAGAGGCCGTCGAGGGCGCTCTCGAGAGCTCGGGATGTCACGGATTCCAGCACGGAGGATGCTCGCTTCACGAAGGAGGGGCAGAGGGCGGCCGATCCGTGGCCTGGGGACGAGCGATCCGTGCTCACACTGCTCTATCGGCGACCCCCGGGAGCCCGTTAGGACTCGTGAGGCGTCCTCGCGTCACGTCTTCGGGGGGCACGCCTCGCGACTCTCACCAGAATGTGCCTTAGGGTATGTGAAACACGAATTCGGGGGTGGGAACTAATGGTCAGGCTGTCCGAGTACGAACTCGAGCTCGGCACCGAGCAGCCACCCCGTCATGACTAGACCCGAGACACTGACTCCGGCCGCAGCTTCGAAGGCTCGACGACCCGCCGGCCTGGCACGGCTGTGGGTGAGTGAGGCCTTCGGATCAGTCGGCCTTCAGATCACTCTCTTTGTGGTTCCGCTCGTGGCCGTCACCGTCTTCGACGCCACTGCTCTCCAGATCGGAGCCCTCAACAGCCTGGAGTCTGTCGCCGCCATCGCGTTCGGCCTGGTGACCGGACTGGTCATCGACCGCCTGGGCGGCTCGCGGGCTGTCGCCCTCGCCAACGTCGTGCGGGCCGTTGCAGCAGTCACCCTGCTCGTCGGTCTCCTCTACTGGGACGGACTCTGGTTCCTCTTCGTCGCGTGCGTCCTCATCGGAGTCGGGTCCCTCGCCAACGATGCGGGGGTGTCGACCGCTGTCCTCGAGTTGTCGAGCTCTCGTCCCCGGGATCTGAATCGCACCAATGCGCTGCTGCGCGTCACGACAGTCGCCTCGGAGGTCTCCGGCCCGGGCCTCGGAGGACTCCTCGTCCTCAGCTTCGGACTCGCCGCCGCGTCGGGCGCGGCGGCTGCGGCCTTCGGGCTGGCAGCAGGACTCTTGCTCGTATCGATAGTCCTGCCGATGAGGCAGCGGGAGCCGTTCGGCGATATCGGCCGTCGCGGGGTCGACACCGCAGCAAGCGGCATCGAGGCTGGCGCGGGGCGCTTTCTCTCCGGCGGTCGCTTCATCTGGCGTCATGCCACCCTCAGGCCTCTGGTGATCTCGTCCCTGCACTTCAACTTCTTCAGCGCCATGGTCCAGTCGGTGTTCGTGATCTACTGCCTCCACGACCTTCACTTCACGACCGGCGATCTGGCGATCGTCGGAGTGAGCGGCGGAGCGGGAGGGCTCATAGGCGGCTTCATCGCGTCCTCGACTGCGGTCGCCCAGCGATCGAGAGCGGTCTATCTCGTGGCGCTCTCCCTACCCGGTCTCTGCGTCTGGGCGCTCCTGATGGAGCGCTCCGCGCCTCACACCACGCAGGTGATCGGGGTGATGGCCGCGATGGGACTTTGGTCGGCCGCGATGGTCGTCTGCCTCGTGCTGTTCAATACAGTCCGTCAACTCCAGAGTCCGGCGCATCTCGTCGGTCGGATCGCCTCGACAGAGAGGACGTTGGCGCTGGGCGGAGAATTGCCGGGTGCTCTGCTCGGGGGCCTTCTCGGCACGCTGATATCGCCCACACCCGCGCTCGTCCTGGGCGCAGCGGGCATGATGACAGCAGCGCTCTGGATCGCCAGAGTCCCCAAGGGCGAG